>NZ_JBHYIK010000007.1:155275-156471 GCF_042739735.1 Amycolatopsis sp. NPDC059027
GGTGCGGGGGCGTCCCCGCACCGGCGGACGGCCGGACAGCGCCGAACAAGGCCGGATGGAACGATGAAACGCTTGCTCGGCCTGCGCCCGGTGCGGCACATCGCGGTGACCAGTGCGCTGGTCCTCGCGGTGTGCGCAGGCATCTTTCTCTTGCAGTACCTGGAGTTCTCACACGCACGCGACACCCTGCGCGAGCTGAGTGCCCGCGCGACGGCGACGGTGGTGCGTACCGGTGACGACACCGCCGCCGTCGAATTCCCCTTGCCGGACGGGAAGAACGCGACCGCCACGATTCCCCTCGACGGCGCTCCGCCGAAGACCGGGGCGCGGGTGCCCGTCGGCTACGACCCGGCACGGCCCGAGCGCGCCGTCATCCCCGGTGCCTCCCCGCTGGTGGCCGCTGAGCGCGCGTCGATCTACGCGACGGCGTCCGTCGTCGCCGCGCTGCTCGTCCTCGCCGTCGATGTCGTGGTGCTGGTGACCCGTTTCCGGCTCCCGTTACGCACCGCGCCCCGGAAGGTGCTCGTGCGGCGGGTGAAGTTCCAGCGCGGCGTGCTGACCCGGTCGTGGCTGGAAACCGGCACCGCGCAGCCCCGGTGGCTCCCGGTGTACTTCTCCCCCTCCCTGATCGCTCTCTCCTCCCCCGCCGAGGCCGAGGTGTACGGCGACCCGTCCCGCGACCGCCGGGTCACGGTGCGGATCGGCGGCGAAACGCTGTACCCCGCAGGCCCGGCGCGCCACAGCGAACCGCGCGGCAGGCGGACCGACAACCCCGCGGAGCCGGACGAGGAACGCCTCGCCGCCGCGGGCCGTCCGGTCTCACTTCCCCGGCAGTTCCGGGTGGATCTGCCCGTCTTCGTGGCGGCCCCGTTCGCGGGACTGTTCTGGGCGCTGGTGGACGGCACCGGCGTCCCCGGCTGGCTCGTGGTGACCACGCTGATCGGCGCCGCCGGTTTCTGGTGGGCGTCCCTGCGCGGCTCCGACCCCTCCTGAATCGACCCCTCCTGAATCGGAGTCGGCTGACCGGACCGGCTGCGACAAGGGCGCCCTGGGTGCGATGGATGCACCCAGGGCGCCCCTCGCACATCCATCGCCCGATGTCGCGGTAGCGCCCGTGGCCCCCATGTAAAGTCCCAAACGGGCGGTCTCGCCCCCACCCCCCCCCCCAAAACACATCGCCCCCCCCCCAAGGGGGT
>NZ_JBHYIK010000007.1:156481-162311 GCF_042739735.1 Amycolatopsis sp. NPDC059027
CGAACGCTCCGTTGCCGACGATGAACGTCCCGAACGGAGCGTTCGCGACGCCACCCCGCCACCTCAACAACGAGGCCACACCACGTCGGTGAGAAACCTCGATTGAGGAATTCCAAGTCCCTCAATGGGGCGTTCACGGACAATCCGGCCGCGCACCGAAGGACGCCTCTAGTATCCCGTCAAGCTCGGACCGACCTCCTTCCCAGGAACGCGGCGAGCCGGTCCGCGGCCGTCGCGCCGGGAGCGGGCTCGACCTCGGGACCGAACGGCGCACCGGGGCCCCTCGGCGCCGAGCTGAACCGCTCCTGCCATTGGCTCAGCGCCTGTCCGGCGAGATCCGGCAGCAGATCGGTGGACCCTCCGGTGGCGTCGGCGAGGTCCCAGCCGTGCGCCAGGTACTCGTTGACCCGCATGTGCACCAGGAAGACGCCGGGGGCCTTCCCGAGCGGGGTTTCCACCTCCTGCTCCAGCAGGCCCGGTGTGGCGAGCACGGCCCGCACCCGCCGCACCGACTCGGCGAACGTCTCTCTCGGTCTCCCGCCGAGATAGTCGCCGGGTTCGGCGGGCGGGCCCTGCCCCGTCCAGTGCGCGACCTTGGCGTTTCCGTGCGCGAGATGGTTGACCAGTGCGCGGACGTCCCATTCGGCGCACGCCGTCGGCAGCGTCCACTGGTCGTCACGCACGGCCGAGACGAGTTCGGTGACCATGGCCGAAGCCCGGTCGAAGGAGTCGAGAGGATTCATGCCCGGCAGTGTGCACCCGGCCCCCGACAATTTTCGAAGGCCGGAGGCTCACTGCAGCAGCGCGACGCACTCCACGTGGTGGGTCATCGGGAACGCGTCGAACGCCCGCAGCGCGGTGAGCCCGTACCCGTGCCCGGCGAAGAGCGCGATGTCGCGCGACAGCGTCGCTGGATCGCACGAGACGTAGACGACCCGGTCCGGCGAACCCGCGACGATCGCGTCCACCACCGGACGTCCCGCACCCTTGCGCGGCGGGTCCAGCACGACGACGTCGACCGGCTTCGGCGCGTCGGCCAGCACATGCTCGACACGGCCTGCGTGCCAGCGGACCTGCGGCAGATCGGCGAGGTTCCGCTCGCCATCGCTCACCGCGCGGCGCCCCGATTCGACGGCCAGCACCCGCCCGTCCGGCCCGACCTGCCCGGCCAGTACCGACGCGAACAGCCCGACCCCGGCGTAGAGATCCCAGGCCGACCCGCCGGCCGGCGCCTCCGCCCACTCCCCCACGACCGCGGCGAGCGTCCCGGCCGCGGCGGGGTGCACCTGCCAGAAGCCGTGCGCGTCGAGCCGCCATTCGCGGCCGGCGGCGTGCTGGATCGCGACGCCGCCGGTGAGCTGCCGCGCCCGGACTTTGCCGCGCACGGTGGAAAGCTCGCGCACGTGGGTGCGGTCCTCCGCGTCGGTGGTCACCTCGAGTTCGCTGCCGGGCCGCCAGCGCCGCGCGAGGACGTCGTCCAGTTCCCCCGGCACCGCGATCGGGCAGTCGTCGAGTGCCACGACGCGGTGGCTGTGGTGCGCGCGCAGCCCGGCGCGGCCGTCCCGGTCGGCGATCAGCCGGACGCGGCTGCGCCAGCCGAGCGAGCCGCCGCCGAGCGCCTCCACCACGACGTCCCGCTCGATCCCGGCGACGCGCCGCAGCTGCTCGGCCACCACCGCGGCCTTCAGCTCGCGCTGGTACGCCGGATCCGCGTGCTGCCAGTCGCATCCGCCGCAGCCGCCCGGCGCGGCCAGCGGGCACGGCGGCTCGACGCGCCGCGCGGAGGCCTCCAGCACCTCCACGGCGTCGGCACGGCAGAACGCGCCGCCCTTGTCCTCGGTGACCTCGGCCCGTACCCGTTCGCCGGGCAGCGCGTGCCGGACGAACACCACCCGTCCGTCCACACGGGACACACAGTGCCCGCCGTGCGCCACCGGACCGACTTCGAGTTCCAGCGTGCGGCCGTACCAGCTCCCGATCATGCGATCGCCTCGCTCCGCGAGACAGTGTCCAATCCCTTTTGGCGCATGACATCCATGATTCGCTCGCAAGCGTCGCTCATGCGATCGCCTCGCTCCGCGAGACAGTGTCCAATCCTTTTTGGCGCATGACATCCATGATTCGCTCGCAAGCGTCGCTCATTCCGATTTCTCCCGGCTCGCCGCGGCGCGCTCCGCCTGCTTGGCGGGCGCGACGGCGTCCGGACGCTTGCCGGTGGGCGAGAACCCGCGCCGGACGTCACCGGCCGCGGGCCTGGCCCGGCGATCGCGGGCGACGGCCTTGACCGAGGAGGCCAGCTGCCAGGGCACACTGGTGACCATCACGCCCTTTTCGAACAGCAGCCTGCCCTTGAGCCGCAACGCGCTCTGGTTGTGCAGCAGCTGTTCCCACCAGCGGCCCACGACATACTCGGGGATGAACACGGTGACGACGTCGCGGGGATTGGCGCCGCGCACCCGCTTCACGTAGTCCAGCACCGGTTTCGTGATCTCCCGGTACGGCGATTCGACGACCTTGAGCGGCACCTTGAAGTTGTGCGCGTCCCATTCCGCGGTGAGCCGCCGCGTCTCCGCGTCGTCGACGTTGACCGTGACGGCCTCCAGCACGTCCGGGCGCATCGCCTTCGCGTAGGACAGCGCGCGCAGCGTCGGCCGGTGCAGCTTCGACACCAGCACGATGGCGTGGTTGCGCGAGGGCAGCACCGGCTTGGTCTCCGGGTCCTCCTTGAGCTCCTCGGCGACCCGGTCGTAGTGCTTCCGGATCGCCGTCATCAGCACGTAGATCGCCACCATCGCGGCGATCGCGATCCACGCGCCGAGCAGGAACTTGGTGATCAGCACGATGACCAGCACGGTGCCGGTGCAGGTCAGGCCGACCGCGTTGACCGTCTGCGAGCGCCGCATCCGGCGCCGCGCGGCCGGGTCGTTCTCCTTGGCCAGCAAGCGGTTCCAGTGCCGGATCATGCCCGCCTGGCTGACCGTGAACGACACGAACACGCCCACGATGTAGAGCTGGATGAGCTTCGAGACCTCGGCGTCGAAGGCGAAGATCAGCACCAGCGCGAAGGCGGCGAGGAACAGGATGCCGTTGGAGAAGGCCAGGCGGTCGCCACGGGTGTGCAGCTGACGCGGCAGATAGCGGTCCTGGGCGAGGATCGAGCCGAGCACCGGGAAGCCGTTGAACGCGGTGTTCGCGGCCAGCAGCAGGATGATCCCGGTGGAGAAGGACACGTAGTAGAAGGCCGGCGGGAAGTGCTGGAACACCGCCTCGGCGATCTGCGCGACGATGGTCTTCTGCTGGTAGCCCGCCGGGGTGCCGCTCAGCTGCGCCGCCGGGTTCTCCGCGAACTTGACGCCCGTGACGATCGCGAGGGTGATGATGCCGATCAGCATCGTCACCGCGAGCACGCCCATCAGCAGCAGCGTCGTCGCCGCGTTCTTCGACTTCGGCTTGCGGAAGGCCGGGACGCCGTTGCTGATCGCCTCGACCCCGGTCAGCGCGGCCGCGCCGGAGGAGAACGACCGCAGGATCAGGAAGGCGAACGCGAATCCGGTCAGCGAATGCTCGGCGTGCAGTTCGAACCCGGCGCTCGCGGCCTTCATCTCGGTGCCGCGGGCCACCTCGAACAGGCCCCACAGCACCATGCCGAGAATGCCGATGATGAAACCGTAGGTGGGAATGGCGAACGCTTTGCCCGATTCGCGCACTCCGCGCAGGTTCAGCGCCGTCAGCACGCAGACGATCACGACCGCGGTGAGCACCTTGTGCTCGGCGACCCACGGCAGTGCCGACCCGATGTTCGCGACGCCGGACGACGTCGACACCGCGACCGTGAGCACGTAGTCCACCAGCAGCGCGCTGGCCACGGTGAGGCCGAACTTGCCGCCGAGGTTGGTCCCGGCGACCTCGTAGTCACCACCGCCGCTGGGATAGGCGTGCACGTTCTGCCGGTAGGAGGCGACCACGACCAGCATGACCAGCGCGACGGCCACGCCGATCCACGGCGCGAACGCGTACCCGGACAGCCCGGCGACGCTCAGCGTCAGGAAGATCTCTTCCGGCGCGTACGCCACGCTCGACAGCGCGTCGGAGGCGAAGATGGGCAGCGCGATGCGCTTGGGCAGCAGCGTGTGGGCCAGCCGGTCGCTGCGGAACGGACGCCCGAGGACCAGCCGTTTCAGCACGGTCGGGAACTTCGACACCTGTGAAGAGTAACGGCGGCGCGCAGCGTCTCCGTTGAGGGTGGCGGTGGGGAGGAAGGCGGAGGTAACGGCGGCGCGCAGCGTCTCCGTTGAGGGTGGCGGTGGGGAGGACGGTGGAGCTGACGGGCGGCGCACAAGGTAGGTTCGGCGCTGGTATGCCGGGGGTGTCCACCCCGGGGGCGACCCGCGGGCGAGCAGGAGGGCAGCAAGCGTGCACGTGGTGATCATGGGGTGCGGCCGGGTCGGCGCGTCCCTGGCCGCGGCGCTGGAGCGTCTCGGCCACGAGGTGGCCGTCATCGACAAGAACCAGCAGGCTTTCCGCAGGCTGAGCAGCGACTTCCACGGCCAGCAGGTCGTCGGGGTCGGCTTCGACCGGCAGGTGCTGATCGAGGCGGGCATCGAGCGGGCGGGCGCGTTCGCCGCCGTGTCCAGCGGGGACAACTCGAACATCATCTCGGCGCGGGTCGCGCGCGAGAACTTCGGGATCGAGCACGTGGTCGCGCGGATCTACGACCACAAGCGCGCCGCGGTCTACGAGCGGCTCGGCATCCCGACCGTGGCGACCGTGCCGTGGACGACCGACCGCTTCCTGCGCACCCTGCTGCCCGACGGCGTCGCCTCGGCGTGGCGGGACCCGTCCGGCAACGTGGCGCTGCTGCCGCTGCCGCTGCACGAGGGCTGGGTCGGGCATTCGGTCCGGTCGCTGCAGGAGGCCACCGGCGCGCGCGTCGCGTTCATCATGCGGTTCGGCACCGGTGTGCTGCCCGACGCGAAGACCGTGGTGCAGGCCGACGACCTGGTGTACGTCGCGGCGCGCTCGGGCACGGTCGGCGACGTCACCAGCGTGGCCGCCCGCGCACCGGAAGACGAGGAGAACTGATGCGGGTCGCGATTGCCGGCGCGGGCGCGGTGGGCCGCTCGATCGCCGCGGAGCTCATCGACGCGCGGCACCAGGTCATGTTGATCGAGCGGCAGGCCGACCAGTTCGAGCCGCACACCGTCGAGCAGGCCGACTGGGTGCTCGGGGACGCGTGCGAGGTGTCGATCCTGGAGGAGTCCGGGATCGAGCAGTGCGACGTCGTGATCGCCGCGACCGGGGACGACAAGGCGAACCTGGTGGTCTCGCTGCTGGCGAAGACCGAGTTCGCGGTACGCCGCGTCGTGGCGCGGGTGAACAACCCGGCCAACGAATGGCTCTTCACCGACGCCTGGGGTGTGGACGTCGCCGTGTCGACCCCGCGGATGCTCGCCGCGATGGTCGAGGAGGCCGTCAGTGTGGGCGATCTGGTGCGGCTCATGACGTTCCGGCAGAGCCAGGCGAACCTGGTCGAGCTGACGCTGCCCGAGGAGACGCCGCTGGCGGGCAAGGCGGTCAGCGAGATCTCGCTGCCGCGCGACGCGGCGCTGGTGACGATCCTGCGCGGCGACCGCGTCATCGTCCCGCAGCCGGAGGACCCCCTGGAGCCGGGCGACGAGCTGCTGTTCGTCGCGACCTCCGACGTCGAACCCGAGATCCGCTCCGCCCTCGGCTACTGAGAGCTGAAGGGGTAGTTAAAACCAAAACAATGGAGGAAAAAACCCGACCCCCACGCATGAGAGATCTAAGTAACCCCAAACACCAACAGGTC
>NZ_JBHYIK010000007.1:162321-194373 GCF_042739735.1 Amycolatopsis sp. NPDC059027
GCTCCTCGGGTTTTTTGTCGCGCCCCGACGCGTCCCCCCCGTCACACCCCGCCCCCTGCTTATAGTCTGTGATCGGTTCTTTTTTCCTCGCATCGCATGCGAGGAAAGTCCCCTTCAGCGCGTCTTACGAGAGGAAAGTCCCCTTCAGCCCGCTCAGGACTCGGTTTGCGGGGTCTGGGCGTATTTCTCGCGGAGCCGGGCTTCGACCTCGGCGTCCGTCTCGGGCTTCGGGGCCGACTCGGCGAGTGCCTTGAGCCGCTTGTCCGAGCGCCGGACCGCCCACACCACGACGAGCAGGCCCAGCGCGTAGAGCGGGTAGCCCATGGCGATCTTCGCGAACGCCAGCCAGCCGGTGTAGTCCTCCTGGTAGAGCCAGCGCTGCACGACGAACCGGGCGGCGAAGATGACCGCCAGCGCGAACGTCGCGATGTCGTAGCCGAACCGCGAGTACTTGTCCTTGCGCCAGGCCTGTCCGGTGCCGTTGAGCAGGTTCCACACGACGCCCGCGATCGGCCAGCGCACCACGATCGAGAGCACGAAGACGCCGCAGTAGACCAGGCTCGCCCAGATCCCGAACAGGAAGAACCCCTTCGCGGAGCCGGTGCGGAAGGCGATGAACGCGGCGATGGCGACGCCGAAGAAGCCGGAGATCGCCGGCTGCAGCGGTTCCTTGCGCACGATCCGCAGGACGGTGATGGCCACCGCGCTGCCGATGGCGCTCCAGATCGCGGCGGTCAGCCCGAAGAAGGAGTTGACGAGCACGAAGACGATCACCGGCAGCGACGAGTAGATCAGGCCGGACACACCGCCCATCTGCTCGAGCAGGGTGGGCTCGGGTTTGGGCCCCTCTTCCCCGGGAACGCTGTCCCCGGGTTCGCTCTTCTCGGCGCGCGGAGCGGGTTCAGTCACGGCAGCTGATCAACTCACTGGGCTCTGGAGTTCGTAATACGGGTTGTACAGCACTTTCTGGCCGTCGCGTTCGGCCAGCCTGCCCCGCACCTTGATGGTCCGGCCCGGCTCGATGCCGGGGATCCGGCGACGGCCCAGCCAGATTAGCGTCACACCCTGTGTCCCGTCGAACAGCTCCGCCTGCAGCGTCGCCGCTTCGTTGGTGGGGCACAGCTCGACGCTGCGCAGTCTGCCGAGCACCGTGACCTCGTCGCCCGAGCGGCAGTCGCAGGCGCGCTGCGCGCCCTGCGCTTCGGACCTTTCGGACAGATCATCGGCGTCGAGCTCCTCGACGTCGCTGGTCAGCTTCCGAACCAACCGGCTGAAGTAGCCGCCGTCTTTGGCGGGCATAGTGGTGCTCCTGTGCTCCGGGGCCCCCGACGTGTTCTGCGGCCCGTGCGTGATCCAGCGTAACTGCGACCCCGCCAGGGAAGCCGCTTTAGGCCAAGATCGCAACGTGACGTCCACTATCCCGCGAACGGCGGTACTGCTGCCCGGTACCGGCTCCGACGAGGTCTTCGTGCGCGCGGTTTTCGCGCGCCCGCTGGCCGTGCTGGACATCGAGCTGGTTACCCCCGTCCCACCGCCGGGAAACGCGCTGGCCGAGGGGTATCTCGCCGAACTCGACCGGCTCGCCGCGGCACACGGTCCGTTGCTGGCGGGCGGGATCTCGTTCGGCGCGCACCTCGCCGCGGAGTGGGCCGTGCGCGAGCCGGGCCGTTGCCGGGGCCTGCTGGCCGCGCTCCCGGCCTGGAACGGCGCGCCGGACGCGGCACCCGCGTCGCTGGCCGCGACGCTCTCCGCGGATCTGGTGGCCGAACACGGCGTCGAGGCCGCGCTGGCGAAGTCCGCGGAGGGAAGCCCGCCGTGGCTCACCGCCGAACTCGGGCGGGCGTGGCGGCGGCACGGCGACGGGCTCGCGGCGAGCCTGCGGACCGCGGCGTCCCGGCCCGCGCCGACGCTCGCCGCGCTGAGCGATTTGTCCTTCCCCGCCGGGATAGCCACCTGTGTCGACGATCCGATACACCCGACGAAAGTCGCGCGCGCGTGGGCGGGCGCGCTGCCTCGCGCGGCCGTCGTCGAGACGACGCTGACCGCGCTCGGCGAGGATCGCGAATCACTCGGCAGGGCGACCGTGCTGGCGTGGCTGCGGGCCTCGCGCGGCTAGCCGGCCACACCGCTAGTCCGAGAGCGCGACGAACCCGCCGAGGCCGATCATCGTGGCGCCGGAGGCGACCCGCTGCCGGACCCGCCAGCGGACGTTGCCGTCGATCAGCGCGCCGAGCCTGCCCGCGAACACCGCGACGAGCAGGTCGGCCAGCATCGCCATGGCGAGCGCGATGAGCCCGAGCACGAGGAACACCAGCGGGGCCGGCGCCCGCTCCGGGTGCACGAAATGCGGCAGCAGCGCCATGAAGTAGAGCGCGGTCTTCGGGTTGAGCACCTCGGTCAGCACGCCTTGGAACAGCGGTGAACGCGCCCAGCGCGCCGCGAGACCGGCGTCGTCGCCGGACACCTCGTCGTCGCGATGACGCCGGAAGATCGCCTGCAGCCCGAGGAAGACCAGATACGCCGCGCCCGCCAGCTTCACGACGGTGAACGCGACCGCCGACGTCGCCAGGAGCGCCGAGAGCCCGAGCGCCGCCGCGACGACGTGCACCGACGCGCCGATCCCGTTGCCGAGCACCGAACGCACGCCTTCGCCCCGCCCGCCCTTGAGGCTGCGGGCCAGCACGTACAGAATCCCGGGGCCGGGCGTCACCGCGAAGATCGCCGCCGTCCCCAGGAAGATCATCCACTCGGCGAAGTCAGGCATGGCACGACCGTACCAATCCGGTGGAGTGCCGAAGGGGACTTTCCTCGCGTGCGACGCGACGAAAGTCCCCTTCGGCTCAGGCCTGGCCCTGCTGCTGGGCGGCGATGTGCTCGGCGACGGCGTCGGGCAGCGTGATGGTGAGCGGCGTGCGGACCGGCATCGGCGAGTCGCCCCGGTCGACGATCGTGCGCCGGACGATCGCGCGCAGCACGTCGGGCGCGTGCGCGGCCTGCGACTGCGGGCCCGCGATCACCCCGCGCAGCATCCACCTCGGGCCGTCGACACCCACGAAGCGCAGCGCGACGTCGCCGACGATGGCCGACAGCTCCATCCCCCACTCACCACGGCCGACGGTCACCTTGGCGCCGTCGGCGCGCAGCTGGTCGGCCAGTTCGGCGCTGACCTCGCGCCACAGCCCGCCCGTGCGCGGCGCCGCGTACGCGCTGACCGTGATCTGCCCCTGCTCGGTGACGACGTGCACCGCCCGCACACCGCCGCCCTCGGGGTCCATCTCGACCTGCACCTGGGACCCGTCCGGCACCGGCACCTTCACCGAGCCGAGGTCTATCCGGGGCAGGCCGTCGTCCTCGAAATCCGCGACGTCGAACGGACCGTCGGACACCTCGGACAGCTCCGACTCCGGCTCGTCGTCGTCCAGCTCCTCGGCGAAGTCGTCCTCGACCTCGGGCGCGGCGTGCCGCCCACCGGACCGTTCCCCGGCCCGCCGCTTGCGTCCGAAAATCCCCACTAGTTCTCCGTTCCTTCCCCCGCGCTGCGCGCGTCGGCTCCCAGTGTGGCGTGTCCACCCGTGGAGCCGTAGCCTCCTTCGCCCCGTTCCGTCGGGTCGAGCTCGGCCACCTCGACGAATTCGGCGTGTTCGACCCGCTGCACGACCAGCTGCGCGATCCGGTCGCCGCGGGCGAGCACGATCTTGTGCACCGGATCGTGGTTGATCAGGCAGATCTTGATCTCGCCACGGTAACCCGCGTCGATCGTGCCGGGCGTGTTCACCACCGAGAGCCCGGCCCTGGCGGCGAGCCCGGATCGTGGATGGACGAAACCCGCGTACCCGGCCGGGAGCGCGATCGCGATGCCGGTGCCGACAACGCCGCGTTCCCCGGGCCCGAGAACGATATCCGAGGTGGTGACGAGATCGGCGCCCGCGTCGCCGGGACGCGCGTAGGCGGGGACGGGGACGCCGGGGTCGAGACGGGTGAGGAGGACCTGAACGCTGGACACGGGCGGCGAGATTACCCTGTACGCGTGGGCGACACCGTGAACCCGGCCGTGACGAACGCCGTCGAGCATCGCGAACGGCTCTATGTCCCGTGGTGGGGCTGGCCGCTGCCGGTGCTCGGCGCGGTCCTGCTGGCCGCCGAACTGCACATGGGCTACCCCGGCATCCGTGCCTGGCTGCCCTACCTCGTGACGCTGCCGCTCGTGGTGGCGCTGCTGCTCTCGCTCGGCCGGTCGCGGATCCGCGTCACCGGCGGCGACGAACCCGAGCTGTGGGTGGGCGAGGCGCATCTGCCACTGCGGTTCGCCGGTGAGGTCGAGGTCCTCGACAAGAACGCCAAGCGTCCCGCGCTCGGCCGCGACGGCGACCCGGCGGCGTTCGTCCTGCACCGCGGCTGGGTCGGCCCGGCGGTGCGGCTCCGGCTCACCGATCCGGACGACCCGACGCCGTACTGGCTGTTCAGCACCCGGCATCCGGAGAAGATCGCGAAGCTGCTGCGCGCCAACGGCTGAGCCGGCCCCGGACATGTGGAAGGGGGCCGACCCGCAGGTCGGCCCCCTTAGCCCAGCTCGCGTGCGAGCCGCCCCGAACTCGCCGCCGCGTCTGTTCGTCCCCTGAAAACCCGTACGAGATCCCCGTACCCTTACGACCGGCCGCGCGGGACCGGACGCGTCGTGCTCAGGCGCAGTCGCGGCAGATCAGCCGGCCGCCGTTGTCCTCGGCGAGCCTGCTGCGGTGGTGCACCAGGAAACAGACCGAGCAGGTGAACTCGTCGGCCTGCTTGGGCACCACCTTGACGGTGAGATCCTCGCCGGACAGACCGGAGAGGTCCGCACCCGGGAGTTCGAAGTTCTCGGCCGTCGCGTCCTCGTCGACGTCGACGACGCCGGACTGGTTCTCGTTGCGCCGTGCCTTCAGCTCCTCCAACGAGTCTTCGGCCAGCTCGTCGGCTTCGCTGCGGCGCGGAGCGTCGTAGTCGGTCGCCATGTGTCCTCACCCCTGCGATCAGCTTGTATCGGTCTTGCCCGGCCCACGGGCGCGCCCGTGAGTCCGTCGTGCCGCTGGTCAACGTTCCAGCGCCCCTGTTTGTGCCCGGCTGCGCAGTGACCGAGGTAACTTCTTTTCAGAAGGCGCGTTACGCCTGTTCCTGCGGCCGGAGCCCGGGAAGGGTAGCTCACCGCCCGGCGGGTTCCGCACGGAGGCGAGCAATGCCGGATAATCGTCACCCGACAGGGGGAACCTGCAGGTGGGACGCGCATCCTCCGAACGGGTTGCCCCCAGGTCGGGAACCTCACCTGGCGGCCGTGTCCGCTTGCCCTGGCGGGTACCCGCGTGGTGCTATCCGAAGACAGGGGACCACGGTTCCGGGGCGGCTCGGAGCATGACCGAAACAGAAGAATGGGCGCGGGAGCCACACAGGTGACCCGAACCTACGCGTGTCGGCTGTAACGCTTAAGCTGATCAGCCGCGAAGGTGTCTGTGACCGCAGGGTGTGTTCACCGGCGGGTGACTACTACGCCGATCGGGTTTCCGGGTTCGGGAAGGGACGGGGCAGGTGGCGTCGGGGAGCGGCTCGGGCGGTTCAGGGGACCGTAAGGCGAGGCCGTATCGCAAGCACCGGCCGTTGCCGGCGCTCATCGTCATCGGTGTGCTGGCGCTCGGCGCGGTGATCGTCTGGGTCAACGCCGTGGTCAGCAAGGCCGACGTCGACGCGGTGGTCCGCTGCGACCCTGCCGCGAGCCCGCCGCCGGGCACCGCGTTCACCAGCCTCCCGCACGACGCGCTCGACGACCGCACCCCGGTGCCGCCGGACAAGATCGCGGTGCGCGTGCTCAACGCCAGCTCCGTGCGCGGCCAGGGCAGCATCACGACCGCGGGTCTCAAGGACCTCGGCTTCACCGGCATCGGCGAGCCCGCCAACGACCCGGCCTACGACAAGCGCGAGGCCAAGTGCCGCGGCCAGATCCGGTTCGGCGAGAACGGCACCGCCGCCGCCCGCACGATGAGCCTCGTGGTCCCGTGCGCCGAGCTCGTCCAGGACAACCGCAAGGACGCCAGCATCGACCTGGTCACCGGCAAGAGCTTCGGCGACCTCCGGCCGACCTCGCAGGCCAGGGAGATCCTGCGGCAGCTCACCGCCTGGTCCCAGCAGCACCAGGGCGGCGGGGGCGGCGAACAGGCCGCCGGGGCGCAGGCCCCGGTGGTCGACCAGACCCTGCTCGCCTCCGCCCGCGACGTCACCTGCTGATCACGCGAGTTCCGCGCCTGATCACGCGAGTTCTCCCCCTGATCACGCGAGATCGCCGTTCCCGCACGCGTCCTCAGACCTCGGCGGCACCGCAGGACGCAAGGGCCGAGCGCAGCGGCGCGGCGACGGACGGCGCCGCCGCGTAGGTGGCGTCGGCCCCGAGGTCGGGAGCCGATCCGGGCAGTGCGACGACGGCGCCCGCCTCGGCGGCGACCAGCGCGCCGGCGGCCCAGTCCCAGCGGTGCAGGCCGTGCTCGACGTAGGCGTCCAGCCAGCCGGCGCCGACCGCGCACAGGTCGAGCGACGCGGCCCCGTTGCGCCGGATGTCCCGCACCCGCCCCAGCAGCTCCGAGGCGAACCGCGCCTGCCGCTTCCGGCGTTCTTCGACGTAGGCGAACCCGGTGCCGACGAGGGTCAGCTCCAGCCGTTCCGGGGCCGACACCGCGAGCGGGCGGCCGTCGAGCCACGCGCCATGGCCGCGCGCGGCGGTCCATCGGCGGCCGCTCACCGGCTCGACCACCGCGCCGGCGACCGAAACGCCGTCGATCTGCGCGGCGACCGACACCGCGAACCACGGCAGCCCGTAGAGGAAGTTGACCGTCCCGTCGATCGGGTCGACCACCCAGGTGACCCCGCCGGAGGCCGCCTCCGAGCCACCGCCCTCCTCGCCCAGCACCGGCTCGCCGGGGCGCAGCTCGGCCAGCCGGGACCGCACCAGCCGCTCGGACTCGTGGTCGACCGCGGTGACCACGTCCGTGTCCGCGGACTTGGTGTCCACGCGCACGCGGCCACCCCGCCCCATCTCCTCCCATGCGCTCTTGACCAGCTCGGCGGCCTCGACGGCGATACGCTCGGCGACACTCTTCAGCAACGACTCGTCAGCTCCCACGTCCGCCATGTCACCACATCCGGTTAAAGTCTCCGCAGCAGGCTTCTGAATCGTGCGAGAAGGGACCACGTCTGTGACCGCGACCCGAGGTTTCGGAATCGACATCGGCGGCAGTGGCATCAAGGGCGCCCTCGTCGACCTGGAGCGGGGTCAGCTCATCGGCGACCGCATCCGGATCGACACGCCGAAGCCCTCCACTCCCGAAGCGGTCGCGGAGGTCGTCGCCGAGATCATCGCCACCGCGGACTGGGACGGCCCGGTCGGGGTCACGCTGCCCGCCGTGGTGAAGAAGGGTGTCGCGCACACCGCCGCGAACATCGACCACGCGTGGATCGGCACGGACGCCGACGCGCTGTTCGCCAAGCGCCTCGGCCGCGACATCGACGACATCGCGATGCTCAACGACGCCGACGCCGCCGGGATGGCCGAGATCCGCTTCGGCGAGCCGTCCGCGAGGACCGGCGTGACGGCGCTGCTGACCTTCGGCACCGGGATCGGCAGCGCGGTGTTCCACGACGGGAAACTGGTCCCCAACACCGAGTTCGGCCATCTGGAGGTCGACGGGCACGACGCGGAGAAACGCGCGGCCGCGTCGGTGAAGGACAACGAGGGCCTGTCCTATCCCCAGTGGGCCAAGCGGGTGCATCGTTATCTGACCGTGCTCGAAAACCTGGTCTGGCCGGATCTGTTCATCGTCGGCGGCGGGGTCAGCAAGAAGTCCGAGAAATGGGTTCCGCTGCTGGACATCCGCACTCCGGTCCTCGTGGCGTCGCTGCAGAACAACGCCGGGATCGTCGGCGCGGCGGTGGCCGCGGCGGAGGGTATCGAGCACTGATCCGGGTGGCACGCGGGCACTGACAGACCCGCCACGAATGTCACGTGCGCGGTGCCGGAGGGTGATCGGCGCGCGCCGCACCCGCGTACCGTCGTTACAATGGAACACGGCCCACGGCTGCGGAGGACAAAACCGCAGGCCGAGGCGTGTTCCCCGAATTTGAGCGAGCTGTGGCCGCATGGTCCGGCTCGTCACGATCGACCGCTGCGAAAGGGCGTAAGTGGCAGCCGCAAGAACCGCAACCCGAAGCGGGACGAAGACAGCGACCGCAGCAGCCGGTGAGCCGGCCGACGAGGTGACCACCGCGGAGACCGCGGCGCGCAAGACCACCACCAGGTCTGCGGGCGCCAAGAAGGCTCCGGCCAAGAAGGCCCCCGCGAAGAAAGCTCCTGCCGCCAAGAAGGCCGCCACCAAGGGCCCGAAGACCGAGGACGGCGAGCCCGACGGTCCCGGCGAGCTCGACGAGGCCGATCTCGAGTCGCCGGATCTGTCGGATCTGGAAGAGGTCGAGGTCGACGTGGTCGACGAGACGGTCAACGACGAGGTCGAATCCGAGGACGACGACGAGGAGTCCGAGGAGACCCCGAAGGGCCGCCGCAGCACGGCTTCCGACAAGGGCGGGAAGTCCTCCGACAACCCGGACTTCGTGTGGGACGAGGAGGAGTCCGAGGCGCTGCGCCAGGCGCGCAAGGACGCCGAGCTCACCGCCTCCGCCGACTCGGTGCGTGCCTACCTCAAGCAGATCGGCAAGGTGGCGCTGCTCAACGCCGAGGAGGAGGTGGAGCTCGCCAAGCGCATCGAGGCCGGGCTCTACGCCGCCGAGCGCGTGCGCAACGCCGAGGAGGAGGGCGAGAAGCTCGTCACCCAGATGCGCCGCGATCTCAAGTGGATCGTGCGTGACGGCGAGCGCGCCAAGAACCATCTGCTGGAGGCGAACCTCCGGCTGGTGGTGTCGCTGGCCAAGCGCTACACCGGCCGCGGCATGGCGTTCCTGGACCTGATCCAGGAGGGCAACCTCGGCCTGATCCGCGCGGTGGAGAAGTTCGACTACACCAAGGGCTACAAGTTCTCGACGTACGCCACGTGGTGGATCCGCCAGGCGATCACCCGCGCGATGGCCGACCAGGCCCGCACCATCCGTATCCCGGTGCACATGGTCGAGGTCATCAACAAGCTCGGCCGTATACAGCGTGAGCTGCTGCAGGACCTCGGCCGCGAGCCCACTCCCGAGGAGCTCGCGAAGGAGATGGACATCTCCCCGGAGAAGGTCCTGGAGATCCAGCAGTACGCGCGTGAGCCGATCTCGCTCGACCAGACCATCGGCGACGAGGGCGACTCGCAGCTCGGCGACTTCATCGAGGACTCCGAAGCGGTCGTCGCGGTCGACGCGGTGTCGTTCACGCTGCTGCAGGACCAGCTCCAGTCGGTGCTGCAGACGCTGTCCGAGCGCGAGGCGGGCGTCGTCCGGCTGCGGTTCGGCCTCACCGACGGCCAGCCGCGCACGCTCGACGAGATCGGCCAGGTGTACGGGGTGACCCGGGAACGCATCCGGCAGATCGAGTCGAAGACGATGTCGAAGCTGCGTCACCCGTCGCGGTCGCAGGTGCTGCGCGACTACCTCGACTGATTTCCCCTACGGGCAAAGGGAACCCCGCCGCCACGCGAGTGGTGGCGGGGTTCTCCCGTTTCCGGGAACGTGGAGACGACATCGCCGATTCCCGCGAGGAGCCTTAATGAAGATCGGTATCGGCCTGCCGAACCAGGTCCGCGACGTCCGTCCCACGGTCATCCCCGAATGGGCCGGCCGCGCCGAAGAGGCCGGGTTCTCGACGCTCGGCACGGTCGGCCGGATCGCCTACCCGGGCGTGATGGACACCGTCGCGCTCGCCGCCGCGGCCGGGGCGACCCGCCGGATCGGCCTGCTCAGCAATGTCCTGCTCGGCACGGTGTGGCCGCCGGTGTTGCTGGCGAAGGAGGTCGCCGGGATCGACGGCGTTTCCGGCGGACGGCTCTCGCTCGGCATCGGGATCGGCGGGCGCGAGGACGACTTCGTCACCGACGGTCTCGGCCCGAAGGGTCTCGGCAAGCGGATCGACGCCGATCTAGAGGTCTACCGGAACGTATGGCGCGGAGAGCCGGTCGGGGGCGGCGAAAACGCCGCCGTGCCGCCGGGGACGCGCGAAGTTCCGTTGCTGTTCGGCGGTTTCGCGCCCGCGGCGCTCGCGCGGATGGCGAAGTGGGGCCAGGGCTACGTCGGGGGTTCGATGCCGCCGGAGATGGTCGCCGAATCGTTCGAGCACGCCCGCGCCGCGTGGCGCGAGGCAGGCCGCGAGGGCGAGCCGCGGCTCGTCGCGATCACCTACTTCGCACTGGGTGAGCCCGACACGGGCCGTGGGAAGGTCCGGGACTACTACAGCAACATGGGCGAGCGGGCCGATTTCATCGCCTCCGGGGTGCGGACGACGCCGGAAGAGATCCGGGACGCGGTGAAGGCGTTCGCCGACATCGGCGCCGAGGAGCTGATCTTCAACCCCGCCACCGAAAACCTCGACGACCTCCCCCGCCTCGCCGACCTCGTGCTGTAGCGCCCGCCTACCCACGCCGTCGGCTCGCGTACCCAGACAGTCGGTTCACCGGCCGACTCCCTGGGTACGTCGGCCGACCCTCTGGGTACGCGAGTTCGCCCCTCGTTTTCAGGCGCGGCCGGTGAGTTTGGTCCACGGGACGTGCACCGTGACGCGTTCCCGCAGTTGTTCGTTGATCAGCCACAGTTCTCCGGTTTTGGGCCAGTACGAGAGGTTCTGGCTGTTGACCGGGGCCTGACCGCTCAGCCGGGACGTCGTCTCGCCGCCGACGCCGCCGTGCAGGCAGGAAGGCAGGTCCACGGGTTTGCCCGCGTTTTCGGGACAGACGCCGGTGAGCACGAAGTAGCCATTGCGCGACACCGCGCCCTGTACGCCCCACACCGGCGACGAGAAGCCCTCCTTCGCGTGCACCAGACCGTCGGAACCGGTGACGAGCTTCCCGGTGGCGCGGTCGAACGGCCAGCGCACGACGCGGCCGCCCGACTCGGCCGCGTGTTCGGCGGAGACGAACGAAGAATCGCTGTGGTCCAGCGAAAGCGTCGACAGGCACGGGTTCGTCCCCGTCGCCGTGGTGCAGCCCTTGCCGTCGGCGTACCAGTACGCACCCACCTGCGGCAGGGCGTAGTCGTAGAACGCGGCGTGGTACTTGCCGTCGCCGCCGAGGCCGACGTTGCCCGCGCTGTCGTCCACCTTCCAGAAGTGCGTCGTGTCGAAGACCCGGATCACGCCGCCGCTCGTCGCGACGTAGAGCAGGTTGCCCGACCAGATCATCCCGTGCCCGTGGCCGGTCACGACCTGGAAATCGGTGCCGGAGGTGGGTTCCACGAGCAGTACGTGCCGGTAGCCGAGGCCCGACGCGTCCACAAAGGACAGCCGGACCATGGCGTCCTCCCTGGCGTGCCAGGACGCGGCGACGACGCGTTTGCCCGCCACCGTCCCGGTTTCCGGGTTCGCGTCGCCGGAACCGGTCAGGCCCTGCGGGACCCAGTCGTTGGTCTTCTCGTCGTTCGCGTCCTCCCAGCAGAAGCCCGCCGGGTTCAGTGCGGCGGCGAGGTGCGTGGGGTGACAGAGCGGGCGGGCCTTGCGGTTCGCCGTGCTCAGGATCTCGGCCATACCACGGGGTTTGAGCTGGGCTTGCTTTTCCAGCTCCGCGATCCGGGCACCGTAGTTCTCGAAAGTCTCTCCGGCGGTCAGCCGGAAGCCGTCGACGGCCGCCGCGCTCAGCCGGGGGAAGGCCGCCGCCGCGTTCGCGGCCGGGGTCACCACCGCCAGCAGCACCGCCGCCACCAGGCCGGTCAGAAGTCCACGTCTCATACGCGCCACCGTGCCCGGGCGGCGTACACGTTCGATACAACCGCTCAGGGCACGACGAGCCCGCGCGAGCGCAACGATTCCTCGATCCGCAGTCGTTCGAGGTCACGGTCGAGGCCCTCGGGCAGTTCCGCCAGCCGGTGCGGGACCTCGATCTGCCGGCAGGCCTGATCGAGCAGCGTGTCGTACGCCTGCCGCGCGCCGACCCGCCGGGCCGCGGACGTGCCGGGCGAGCAGCGCGCCAGATCACGGTGGACCCGGCGCAGGTCCGCCGCGAGCCGTTCGATCGGCGGCCCCGCCGGGACGGGCGGGCGGCGCCGCTCGCGCCACCACCGCAGCAGCCCGGGGACACGCAGGGCGCACCAGAACAACGCCGAGGGGGCGACGGTGACCACGGCGTAGAGCACCAGAGGACCGGCAACGCTGCCGGTCGCGGCGGGCATGAACACCATGGTAACGCCGGGAAAGCGCCCCGGCGGCCAGTTTCGCGCGGGTATATTCACCGGGTGCTGACGGACACCTACCGTTACCCGGACACCGGCGACCGCGTCACGGGGACCTTCATCAGCGGGCACGAGCCGTACCCGGGTTACTGGGCGCGCAGCGAGGAACGCGCGCTCGACCGGCTCGCCGCCGAGCTGACCGGTGTCCTCGGCCCCCGTGCGGACGTGCGCGCGCTCGACGCGGGCTGTGGCGGCGGCAGGTTGCTCGGCTGGCTCTCCCGGTTCGCCGCCACCGTCACCGCGGCCGATCCCGACCCCGGACGTCTCGCCGAGGCGCGCGCGGTCACCCCGCCGCCGGACACCGCGCTGGAGTTCGCCGTCGCCCCGGTCGTCGAACTGGACGGGGGCCCGTACGACCTGGTGCTGTGCAGTCACGTGATCCAGCACGTCCCGACCGGCGACGTGACCCCGCTGCTGCGCCACCTGCACGAGCTGACCACGCCGGACGCCGTCCTCGTCCTCGCCTACAGCCGCGCGCCGATGGGCCGGGGCGGGTTCAGCCTGGACAGCGTCGACGACGCGGCACCCGGCACCGTCCACTCGCGACGCGTCGGGCGAGCCGAGTTCGACCACGCGCTGCGCACCGCGAAGAGCACCACGCTCCCGATCCGGCTGCTCGACCCCGCCGACGTCGCCGCCGAAGCCGCCGCCGCGGGCTGGCGGACGACCTGGGAGTGGACCTACCACGTGCTCGACGACCTCGGCCCCGCCGATCGGCACATCGACCGCGACGAGCTGGTCAACGCGTCCCCGCCGCTGCGCCGTCACCTCGGCCGCGACCAGCTCGCCGTGCTGCGGCGCACCGCCCGATGAGCCGCGGCCCCACGCTGCTGCTGTCGTTCGCCTGGGCCGTCCCGCTGGAGAAGGACGAGGCCGTGCGGATCTTCGACGACGGCGCCTCCCGAGGCCTGCTCGCCCCGCTGTCCGGCGCGCTGCACGACGAATGGACCGCCGCCGAACGGTTCCTCGCCACCTACAGCGAGGAGCCGGACCGCAGGCTGCTGTGCGCGCCGGGCGACGGCGAAGCGCTGTCCATCGCGGTCGGCCCGCACCCGCTCCCCTGCCGCACCGTGGTCACCTGGCATCCGGCGTACCACGCGATGACGTTCGTGTTCACCACCACCGTGCGGGCGCCGGAACGCGACGCGCCCGCCGCCGACGTCGACCTGGCCATCGCGCTGCTGCAGAGTCTGCAGGGCCGGACCGCGCTGGGCGATCAGGGACTGTATGGCTGTTATCGCGGCGAGAAACAACCCTCGCTGCTCGCCGCGGTGACCAAGGCGTTCGACGAACTCACCCGGAGCTGCGAGACGGACGGCTTGCGGCGCAAGGGCTGGTGCGTCGAGCTGCGGGGTTACGACGGCCGCCCGCCCGCGCCGGTCGTCGCCGCCGATCCCCGGCCGTACTACGGGCTCGCCACCAGCGACGAGGGCTGGCGGTTCGTGCCCCGCGAGGTCGCGCGCGACGCGCTCGGGCCGTCGTGGGGCACCCGGTCGTTCGTCGCCGCGTACGCGATGGCGACCGGGATCGTCTGCCTCAACAGCAAGGACGAGGAGTACATCGACAACCAGCGGGAACTCGCGGTCCGCCGATTCGGCGCGCCGGAGCCGTACTTCGGCATCGACAGCTCGGTCGCCGGTCTCGACCACGGGATGCTGTTCGTGCTGGAGCGGGTGCTGATCCGGATGGCGCTGGCCGACCAGTGGCTGCGCCGCGCGCAGCGCGCGCACGAGGAGGGCGGGGACCCGGCGAGCCGCACCCGCCTGCTGCGCGGCTCGCTCGACGACATCCTCGAAATGCTCAACTCGGTGCTGCCCGCGGAGGTCGACTCCCTGGAACGGCGGCTGGTGACCAGCATGGGCGTCGAACGGATCATCCGGCAGCTCGACCGGCAGGCACAGGCGATGGACGAGGAGACGAGGTACTCCTACGAGAGCACCGTGAGCGCCCGCGTCACCCGGCTGACCAGGGTGACGGTGCTGCTGACTGTCGTCACGATCGTGCTCGGCGTGCTGCAGGTCCTCGTCTCGATGTGAACCGTCTCGATGTGAGCCTCACCCCGAGTTGCGGCGCTTGCGCCCCCGTTCGGCGAACAACAGCGCCGCGCCCGCCAGTGCCATGACGACGCTCGCCGCGATGTGCAGTTCCGGCGGCAGCAGGTGCAGTTGCACGAACCAGCTCCGCGAGGACGCGTCGGCGAGGCGGTTGATGAGCCCGCCGACGCCCTGGACGACGAGCAGGATGCCCAGCAGTTCGATCATCGGTTCGCCCTTTCCGGTGTGGTTTCCGCGCGCTCGCCGAAGATCTCCTGCCAGAGCGGGCCGGTGGCGAACCAGATCGCGGTGAGGACGCCCAGCCTCGGCAGCCAGCCCCACAGCGGCGCGACCTGCTCCGGCGTCCCGATGACCAGGATCGCGGCGAGCAGCAGCACGGCGGCGATCGCGCTGGCCAGCACGCATTTGCCCCAGTCACGCCATTCCTTGCGGGCCTTCTCCCTGCCCGCCGGCTTGGGTGGGGGTGGCGGGCCGCCGGCGAACCGGTGCGCGAAGCGGACGTCGGCCCAGCGGATCATGCCCGGCCCGAACACCACGCTGAAGCCGAGGTACACCGCGGCGAGGCCGTGCACGAAGTTCGCCTTAGCCCCGCCCGCCAGGTCGACGACCGTCAGCACGAGCACGACGACGTCGATCACCGGCGTCATGGCCAGCAGCACGCCGCCGGTCCGCTTGAGCCGCAGCGGATAGCGGGCGACGAGCCCGGCCACGATGAACACCCAGAAGGCGATCTCGCCCGCGGCGATCACCGCGGCCATGGGGTTGTCCGCGAAGAATTTCCCGATGTCGTTCACCGCTGAAGCCTCACCCGCGCGGACAGGTCAGCGCGTCGGCGGAGGGCACGAGATCACCGTCATCAGTTCGTAGGACGCGGGCGCCGCGCGGATGTGCTGGGATGGTGCCGTGCCCCTGCGAGCTCTCCCCCGGTTGCGGACCCTGCCGGTGTGGCAGCAGGACACCGTCATCGCGCTGGGCACGTGGCTGATCGGCCTGCTGGTCTACGTCGCCGGGATCCACCAGCTGCTGGGCGGCATCGACGCGAATCCACTGTGGATCCGGCTGACCGAGCTGACCGTCCTCTGTGGTCTGGAGCTGCTGCGCCGCTGGGTGCCCGGCGGGCTGCTGCTCGCCTGCGGCGTGCTCGCGGCGGACATCACGCTCGGGCCGTCGCTGCCGGTGCTCATCGTCTTCACCGACTTCCTGTACGCCGCCACGCTGTACGGCTCGCGGCGGACGAGCCGGGTCATGATCGGCATCGCGGTCGCGGCCACGGCCGCGGTGGTCGTCGCGGTGGCCGCGCTTTCGGCGCAGTGGCGGCAGGCGGTGCTCGCGGCGCTGGGCTGCCTGCCGTTCCTCATCACCCCGGTGTGGTGGGCGGCCAACGTCCGCCAGCAGCGCGACATCGCCGACACCGAGCGGGCGAACGGCGAGCAGCTGGCGAAGATCGCCGAGCTGGACCGGCAGGCCGCGGTCGGGGCGGAACGCGCGCGGATGGCGCGGGACCTGCACGACGTCGTCGCCGGCCACCTCTCGGCCATCGCGATCCAGTCCGAGGCCGTGCTGTCCAGTTCGGGCACCAACCCGGCACTGGCCCGCGGTGTGCTGGAATCGGTGCGGGAGAACAGTGTCAGCGCGCTGGAGGAGATGCGGGCGATGATCGGCCTGCTGCGCTCGGCACAGGGTGACGCGGAAATGGAGGCCACCGCGCCACCGCGGCTGGCCGAACTGTCCAAACTGGTCGAATCGGCGCGGGCGAGCGGGCTGCGCGTCGAGGTACGCTCCACAATGGACGAACAGGGGCTGCCGGCCGCGGTCGATCTCACCGCGTACCGCATCGCGCAGGAGGCATTGACCAACGCGGTCAAGCACGCGCCGGGCGGCCGGGTCGTCCTCGACATCCGGCGCGACGGCGGCGTCCTGACCATCGAGGTCAGCAACGGGCTGCGCCGGGACAGGCCCACGGCGGAGGGCACCGGGGCCGGGCTGGGCCTGCTGAACATGCGCGAGCGCGCGGCGGCGGTCGGTGGCACGCTGAGCGCGGGGCCGTCCGGCACGGACTGGCTCGTCCGCGCCGAGTTACCGGTGGAGGGTTGAGTGACGGTCCGGGTTCTGGTGGCCGACGACCACGGGGCGATCCGGGCGGGGCTGATGCTCATGCTCGGCAACGACCCGGAGATCGAGGTCGTCGGCGAGGCGGCGGACGGCGCCGCCGCGGTGCGGCAGGCCAGGGCGCTGCGCCCCGACGTCGTGCTGATGGACGTGCGGATGCCCGGCACCGACGGCATCGCCGCGACCCGGCAGGTGATCGCGGAGAACCTGGGCGAGGTCCTCGTGCTCACCACGTTCGACCTCGACGAGTACGTACACGCCGCGCTGCGCGCCGGGGCTGCGGGATTCCTGCTCAAATCGGTCGAAGCGGCCCGGCTGATCGAGGCCGTCAAGCTCGTCGCCGCCGGGGAAGGCGTGCTGGCCCCGCAGGTGACCCGCAAGCTGATCGCGGCGTTCGCGGCGAGCAGCCGGGAACCCGCGCCCGTGCCGAGCGGCCTCGGCGAGCTGACCGACCGCGAGCGCGAGGTGCTGGGCTGTCTCGGCGCCGGCCTCTCCAACGCCCAGATCGGCACCCGCCTGCACATCGGCGAGACCACGGTCAAGACCCACGTCTCCCGCGTCCTGACCAAGCTCGGCCTCCGCTCCCGCGTCCAGGCCGCCATCCTCGCCCAGGAAAACGGCGTCCCCGCCCCCTGATCACGCGAGATCTCCCTCTGATCACGCGAGTTCCGCCTCTGATCACGCGAGTTCCGCCCCTGATCACGCGAGTTCCGCGCCGGATCACCCCGAATGGCCGATCTGCGCGGCCCGGTGCGATCTTCTAACGTCGTCGCATGAGTGTGCGGCGGACTTTGGACGTGGACGAGGTTCTCGGCAGGCAGGACTCGGGCGAGCTGAAGCGGCGGCTGCGGGGCCGGGATCTGATCGGCTTCGGCGTCGGGATCATCATCGGGACCGGCATCTTCACCCTCGCCGGCGTCCAGGCCAAGACGCACGCCGGCCCGTCGGTGACGTTGTCGTTCGTGCTCGGCGCGGTGGTCGCCGGGCTCGCGGCGCTGTGCTACGCCGAATTGGCCTCCAGTGTTCCGACTGCCGGGAGTGCCTACACCTACGCCTTCGCCACGCTCGGCGAGGTGTTCGCCTGGATCATCGGCTGGGACCTGCTGCTGGAGTTCGCGCTCGGCGCGGCAGTGGTGTCCCGCGGCTGGTCGGGGTACCTGGCGAACCTGCTGGGCCTGTCCCCCGAGCTGTTCGGCGAGAAGGCGACGGTGAACATCGGCGCGGTGCTGATCATCGCCGTGCTGACCGTGGTCGCGGTGGTCGGCATCAAACAGTCGGCCTGGCTGACGAACCTGCTCGTCGTGGTCAAGGTCGCGGTCTGCGTGCTGATCCTGGTGGTCGGCGTGTTCTTCGTGAAGGCGTCGAACCTCGTCCCGTTCATCCCGCCCTCGGAACCCGCCGAGGCCGGGACGAGCGCGCTGCACCAGCCCGTGGTGCAGGCGGCGCTGGGGCTGAGCCCGTCGTTGTACGGCGTCGCCGGGATGCTCACCGCGGCCGCGGTGGTGTTCTTCGCCTACACCGGGTTCGAGGCGCTGGCGAACCTCGGTGAGGAAACCATGAACCCGCGCAAGGATCTGCGCGTCGGCATCCTCGGCGCGCTCGGCGTCTGCGCGATCCTCTACATCGGGGTGTCGATCGTGCTCACCGGCATGGTCCCGTTCACCGACATCGACACCGGCGCACCGCTGGCGGACGCGTTCGACCGCGTCGGCCAGCACTGGGTCGGCGCGCTGATCTCGCTCGGCGCGGTCACCGGGCTGACGTCGGTGATGATGGTCGAGCTCGTCACCATCGGGCGGATCGGCTTCGCGATGGGCCGCGACGGGCTGCTGCCGAGGAAACTCGGTACGACGCATCCGAAGTGGGGCACGCCGCACCGGATGACGATCGGCGGCGCCGTGCTCATCGCGGTGCTGGCCGCGTTCGTGCCGATCTCGGAACTGGCCGACATGGTCAGCATCGGCGCCCTGTCCGCGATGATCATCGTCGCGGTCGCGGTGCCGGTCCTGCGCCGCCGCCGTCCCGAACTGCCGCGCCCGTTCACCGTGCCGTTCTCACCGGTGCTGCCGATCGTGGCCGCGCTCGCCTGCTTCTACCTGATGCTGAACCTGGACGTGCTCACCTGGGTCCGGTTCGCGGTGTGGCTGGCGGTCGGCCTGCTCATCTACTTCACCTACGGCCGCAAGCACTCCCGCCTCAACACCCCGGACAGCCGAGCGGTCAGGAGTCCCAGAAGCGCGGGGTGAGGCGGGCGACGTCGACGGCGGCGCCCGCCACCAGCGCCTGGTCGGCGTCGGCGACGAGCAGCACGCCGGACGGGCCGCTCCGCAGCGCCGCGGTCACCCATTCCAGCGGCTGGTCGTGCACTCCGTTGTCCCCCAAGGAAGGGTAAGTGTCCACAACGGACACCAGGGTCCCCTCGGCGCCGATCCGGATTCCGGCGAGCAGCACGAAGTGCCGGGCGGCGGGCCGCCAGCGCGCCGTCCACAGTGGAGGGACTCCGGTGTCGAGGTAGTCGAGCAGGGCCCGTTCCGGGGTGTCGTCCGCGCCCAGCTCGGCCGCGTCGAGCTGGGCGACTACCGCCACGCGCGGCAGTTCCCACAGCGAGACCAGCAGATCGAACAGCGCGTCCGTGCTCCACTCCCCGGTCACGGGAACAGTGGCCAGGCGAGCGCCGGACAACTCGTCGATCGCCGCCGCCAGCCCGGCCGCCGACGTACCCGCGGCGGCGGGGTCGGGGGTTTCCGGGAGACCGAGCCGGAAATCCAGGCGCGGCGCGCTCCCCGGCGGGGCCTGCGCGGGACCGCGGATCGTCCCGGCCGCACGGGCGACCTCGTCCTGGTCGGCCACGTCGACGCCCGCGGCACGCAGCGCGGCGAGCGCGACGAACGCCGCGTCGAGGCCGTCCTTCTGCGGCAGCTCGGCCCGCGCCTCGGCGGCCAGCCGGGCCCCGCCGGGCAGCCAGCGCACGTCGGACAGGTCGGTGTGGCCGCCGTCGACTCCCGAGGACATCAGAAGTCGTTCCCCCTTCAGCCTTTGTTCGTCAGTACCGCCACAGATGGGCGGCGATGATCTCGTCCGCGGACTTCCCCTCCGCCCACGTCGCGTCGGAGGCCCGAACCGCGCGGAACGCGCCGAGCAGCTCGTCGCCGAGTACCCCGGCCACTCGCGACGATGCCAGAAGCGCGGCGTCCTGCGCGGCCGGGTCCTCCGGAAGCCTTGCGACACCGCGGGTTTCGCGGTCCCCGGCGCTCCACGTCCCCGGGTCCTCGGCGATCGGCTCGGGCGGGACGACGCCGTCGGCGATCCCGGCCATCCCCGCCGCCAGGACGACCGCGAGGGCGAGATACGGATTGGCCGAGGCGTCGGACGTCTTCAGCTCGACGTTCGCGTGATCGGCGCCGAGCAACGAAGATCCGGGGACGTACCGCAGCGGCGCTTCCCGGTTTTCCACGCCCCAGAAGGCATACGCACCGGCGAAGAATCCCGGCCGCAGCCGCATCGTGGACGGCACGCTCGGCGCGGTGATCGCCGTCAGCGCGGGCAGATCCCGCAACAGGCCACCGAGGTAGGCGGCGCCGTCCTCACCGGGGACGTCTTCGCCCGCCAGGAGGTTCCGGCCCTTGCGGCGCACCGAGGTGTGCAGGTGCCAGCCGTTGCCCGCGGCGCCGGGCCCGATCATCGGGGCGAAGCTGACCACGAGCCCGTGGGCGTGCGCGGCGGCGTGGATGGTCTGGCGGGCGAGCAGCTGGTCGTCGGCCGCCGACACCGGATCCGTGACGCCGAGGGAAAGTTCCAGCTGCGCGAGGCCGTATTCGGCGTGCAGCTGGCCGATTCGCAGGCCGTTGGCGTCGAAGTCGTGCAGCAGCCCGGCGACGAAGTCGTCGAGGCCGATCAGCGCGTGCGGGCTGTAGGCGGGCCCGGGATGGCCCGGTGCCGACACGATGTCCGCGCTCCCCGCCGGGGCGACGGCGAACTCCAGTTCGTATCCGGCGAGGAATTCGAGGCCCCGGCGATCGGCCTCGGCCACCTGGCGTTCGAGGACGGCTCGCTGGCAGTACGGCCACGGCGACCCGTCCGCGGCGAGCTGGCGGCCCGGCGCCCAGGCCAGCGCGGGCTGTCCCGCGAGCCGCCGCAGCCGCTCGATGACGGGCACGAGCCGGATGTCGCCGGACGGCGTGGCGAGGCCGCGGTGGCCGTAGGTGATCGCGTCGTGGCTGTCGAAGACGGCGAACAGCGAGGTGGTCCCGACACCGTGGGTCGCCGCGTCGGCGAGTCCGGTGATCGGCACGATCCGCGACCGCGGGATGCCGTTGTTGTCCGCCCAGGCGACATGGACCCCGCTCACCCCCGCGGCGGCCAGGTCCTTGGCCGCGGCCGACGCCGCCTTCGTCATCCGGTCAGTATCACCGCTCAGCGCGATCGCGGCTATCTAACCGGGCGGTTCCGGCACCGGCTTCTGCCCTGGCTCCCGCCCGCGCAGCGCGACCCCCGCCACGACCGCCAGCGTGCCGAGCGCCTCGACGGGACCGGGCACCTGGCCGAGCACCACGAACCCGGTCACCCCGGCGGTGACCGGCAGCAGGGCCAGCAGCAACGCGAACCGGGCCCGCCCGGCCCGCCGCAGCACGACCTGGTCGAGCGCGTAGGGCACGACGGTCGAGAGCACGCCGACCCCGATGCCCAGGACCAGCAGACGTGGCGAAGACCACACCTCGCCGGTACCGAGCGCCAGTGGGGAGAGCAGCACCGTGGCGATCACGAACCCGATCGCGAGCCCGTCGATCCCCGCGCCGGCCTCCGCGACCCGCTTGCCGAGCACGATGTAGGCCGCCCAGGCCGCCGCGGCGCCCAGCGCGAACACCACCCCCAGCGCGGCGCCCTCCAGCCGCACATCGGCGATCGCGACCACCCCGGCGGCCACCAGCGCCACCGCGAGGAAGTCACGCACGGTGCGCGAGCCGAACGCCGCGACCGCGACCGGTCCGGCGAACTCCAGCGCGACCGCCGTGCCCAGTGGCAGCCGCGCGATCGCCTCGTAGAACAGCACGTTCATCCCGGCCGTGACCACGCCGAACGTGGCCGCGAGCAGCAGCGGACGGCCCCGCCAGGCCGAAGCGGGCGGACGGCGCCAGGCGATCAGCACGATCGCCGCCCCGAGACAGCGCAGCCAGGCGACCCCGGCAGGCGTCGCATGTCCGAAAAGTCCGACCGCGATGGCCGCGCCGGCATACAGGGAAATTCCGCTGAGAACGAACAAGATCGGCGCGGGTATCGCGCCGAGACGTTTTGCCGAGATCACCGAAGCCACTCCCGCATGGTGCCTGACCACGCGAAACACCGTCCGGCGGGGGCGCATCTCCCGGCTTGCGGGAATCCGTTACGGCATCCGGGGTAATTCGGCGTGACGCAGCTCCCACCGGCGCGGGAACACTTGCGGGCCCCGAAACGTCTGCAAGAGTGGAAGCACGAACACAACGGAGCCGGCGCGATCCTCGCACCGGAGTCACCACCGGAGTGGGCGTAGCTGGATCGAGGGCATCGGGCCACCGATGCCGGGACGGAGGGAGACCCCCATGACAACGCCGACGCTCACCCGCCCCGAATTGACCGCCGCCGACCGTTGCGACCGGTGCGGAGCCGCGGCACAGGTACGTGCCGTCCTCTCCACCGGTGGCGAGCTGCTCTTCTGCGGCCACCACGCCCGCGAGCACGAGTCCAAGCTCAAGGAACTCGCTGCCGAGATCATCCGGTAGTCCCGGGCCCTACGATCCGTTCGAGGGCGGCAGGCGCGCGAGCGTCCGCCGCCCTCCTTCTTTTCCCGTGCTGTCCCGTGCTGAGGGACGTGAGCTGAAGGGCGCTTTCAGTGCGTTGGACGCGCTGAAGGGCGCCTTCAGTGCGCCAGACGCGCTGAAGGGCGCCTTCAGCGCATCCCGGCCGTCGCGAGTGGACCGGTCGCGACCCGCGGCCCCCGGATGTCTCGAACGACGCGTTGGGGACGTTCAACGTCCCCAACGACGCGTTCGGGACGTTCGACGTCGCGAACGACGCGTTCGCGACATGGCGTGCGGTGCCGAGCCCCGTGCCGAGGGACGCCTTCGGTGCGTTCAGTGCGACAGGGGCGTCCCTCGGTGCGGTGGACGCACCCAGGGCGTCCCTCGGTGACCGGCCCACGTCGAACCGGGACGCGGGTCAGACCCGGTCGAGGGCGGATTCGAAGGCGACTTCGGCGGCGCCGAGCAGTTTGACGTCGGCGCCCAGCGCCGAGCCGACGATCCGCGTCCCGCCGACCGCCCGGCTTACCAGGCTCCGCCGCCGGACGTCCGCGGCCACCGAGCGGACGATCTCCTCCGGCAGCACGGTCAGCAGGTCACCGAGCACCACCAGCTGCGGGCCGAGCAGGTTCACCACGTTGACCAGGCCGAGCGTGAGCCATTCGACGAACTCCCCGAGCCGCCGCGCGGCCTCCGCGGGGTCCTGTCCCAGCTCCCGCAGTTCGAACAGGATGGCCCCGCGCGGGGTGTCCTCGGGCAGGCCGAGCGCGCGGCACAGCGCGGCCTCGCCGACCTCGGTCTCCCAGCAGCCGCTGCTGCCGCAGTAGCAGGCCCGCCCGCCGGGCCGGACCACCATGTGGCCGACCTCGCCGACGTACCCGGCACCGCCGCGCAGCGAGGAGCCCTCGGCGATGACACCGCCGCCGACCCCGACGTCCGCCGAGATGTAGACCGCGTCCGACGAGCCCCGCGCGGCACCGCGCAGATGCTCGGCGACCGCGCCGAGCTCGGCGTCGTTGCCGACCAGGATCGGGATCCGCAGCACGCTGCCGAGCCGCTCCCCCAGCGCGACGTCGGTCCAGCGCAGGTTGGGCGCCTCGTGCACGTGGCCGTCCGAGCGCCGGACGACGCCGGGGACCGACACTCCGGCCGCGACCGGGGACACGCCGAGGTCCCCGGCGAGCATGGCGGTGGACTCGAGGACGTGCGTGATGACCTCGTCGGGCTCGCGCATGCGGCCGCGCAGGTTCCAGCTGTTGCGGCCGAGGATCTGCCCGCCGAGCCCGACCAGCGCGATGGCCACGTGCTCGACCTGGAGGTCCACCGCGAGCACCACCGCCGCGTGCGGCTGCGGCAGGACGAGCAGCGAGGGACGGCCCGCGCCCCGCCCCGGCCGCGGCACCCGCTCCTCGACGACGCCGGCCTCGGCCAGCCCGTCGACGAGGGTCTTGATGGTGCTCCGGTTGAGCCCGAGTTCCGCGGCCAGCGTCGCCCGTGTGCTCGGCCCGCTGACGTGCAGCAGCCGCAGCAGCGTCGTGCGGTTGTGCCTGCGCACCTCGTCGGGTCGAGCAACGGGCGTGCTGGTCACGGGGTCATCTTTCCACGCGGTGGGTCACCGCGCCGACACCGCCGCGCGACGGCGGGACAAGGCGTCCACTGTGGCCGCGAGCAGCAGCACCAGCCCGGTGATGATGTTCTGCACCGCGACCGGCTGCTTGAGCAGGCCGAGCCCGTTCGCGACGACGGCCAGCACCATGCCGCCGATGACCGCGTCGAAGAGCCTGCCCTTGCCGCCGAACAGCGAGGTCCCGCCGATCACCGCGCCGCCCACCGCGAACAGCAGGGTGTTCAGCCCGCCGGCCTGCGGGTCCACCGAACCGACCTTCGACGAGTAGACGATCGCGCCGATCGCGGCGACGGTGGAGCAGATCACGAACACGCTCGCGCGGATCTTGTCCACGTTGATCCCCGCGCGCCGGGCGGCCTCGCGGTTGCCGCCGACGGCGTAGATGTGCCTGCCGTAGCGGGTCCGGTTGAGCACGTAGGTCCCGATCGTCAGCAGCACCAGCACGATCGGCACCACGTACGGCACGCCCTGGATGACGATGTTCGAGTTCGCCGCGCGGTTGAGCGTGAACAGATACGTCGACACCGCGGCGATCACCGCCACCGCACCGACCTTGGCCAGCGCGAGCGGGGTCGGCTGGACGACGAGTCCGCGCCTGAGCCGGGAGAAATGCCTGCCGAGCGTCACCCCGGCGAAGCCACCGGCCCCGACGATCGCCAGCGCCCAGCTGCCCGCGATGGACAGGTTCCCGTTGGCCACCTTGTTGAGCACGTCCGAGTTGCTGATGTTCAGCGTGCCGCCCTCGCCGATGAACTGCAGGATCACGCCCTGCCACACGATGAACAGCGCGAGCGTCACCACGAACGACGGCATGCCGATCTTCGACACCAGGAACCCGGTGATACAGCCGATCGCGGCGCCGACGCAGATCGCGAACAGCATCTCGATCCACGGGTTCGCGGTGACCCCGGACAGCACGATCGCCAGTGCCCCGACGGAAAGCGCCGCGCCCGCCCAGATCCGCAAGAACAGCGCGAGCAGCGCGGCCACCGCGAGAATGGCGACGAAGATGAAGAACACCGTGCCGCCCAGCGAACCGAGCAGGTTGCCGTTGCGCACGAAATGCAGTGCCATCACGGATCCGGCGACACCGGAGGCGGTGCCCGCGGACAGGTCGATCTCGCCGAGCAGCAGGACGTAGACGATGCCCATCGCGATGATGGTCTGCCCGGCGCCCTGCGCGAGCAGGTTCGCGATGTTGTTGAGGGTGAAGAAGAAGTCCGACAGCGCGGAGAACAGGATCACCAGCACGACGAGGCCGAGCAGCGCGGGCAGCGAGCCCAGCTGGCCCGCCTTGAGCCGGGAGAAGTAGTCGCGGATCGCCTCCGAGGTCGACATCGACGTCGTGTCGATGCCGAAGTCGGTGATCGCCGCGGACGGGGAGAGCTTGTCGGCGAGCTTCGGCTCGTCCGCCGCCAGTTTCTGGGGTGTCTCAGTCATTTCCGGTTCTTTCTTCCCGCTCACAGGACCGCGGCTTCGGGCCGGGCGAGGCCGAGTTCGCCGGAACGCCCGGCGGTGATGAGCTCCACGACCTGGCCGTGGGTGACGTCCTTGGTGTGTACCTCGGCGACGAGCCTGCCGAGGTAGAGCACCGCGATGCGGTCGGCGACCTCGAACACGTCGGCCATGTTGTGGCTGATCAGCACGACGCCGAGCCCCTGCTCGGCGAGCCTGCGGACCAGGTCGAGCACCTGCCGGGTCTGCGCGACGCCGAGCGCGGCGGTCGGCTCGTCCAGCAGGACGACCTTCGAGTCCCACAGCACGGACTTGGCGATCGCGACGGTCTGCCGCTGCCCGCCGGACAGCGCGGAAACGGGCGTGCGCACCGACTTCACCGTGCGGACCGACAGCGAAGCCAGTGTTTCGCGGGCGGCCTTCTCCATGCTCGCCTCGTCGAGCAGCCACCGGCTGCCGCGTTCCCTGCCGAGGAACATGTTCTGCACGATGTCGAGGTTGTCGGCCAGCGCGAGGTCCTGGTACACGACCTCGATGCCGAGCGCGGCGGCGTCGCGCGGGCCGTGGATGTGCACCGGTTCGCCGTGGAAGCGCACGGTTCCCGAGTCGGTGCCGTGGATCCCGGCGATGCATTTGACCAATGTGGACTTTCCGGCGCCGTTGTCGCCGACTAGTGCGGTGACCTCACCGGCCCGGACGTTGAAGTCGACGTCGTGCAGGACGTGGACCGGCCCGAAGCTCTTGTTCACCTGGTGCAGTTCGAGGATGGGTTCGCTCATCGTGGTTTCTCTGACTCTCCGGCGTGGTGACCGGGCCGGGACACGCGGTCGGGGCGCGCGTCCCGGCCCGGCTGTCTGCGGGGGACTTTCCGGCCTAGGAGATGCCGAGCTGGGCGCACGCCGCGGCGAGGTCGCCCGCGCACACCTCGGACGCCTTGACGTAGCCCTGGGCGATGACGTCCTTCACGCCGTCCTTGGTGGTCAGCTTCGGCTGCAGCAGCACCGACTTGACCTGACGGTTGCCCTTCGGGTCGTTGCTCTTGCCGGTGGCGATCGCGTCGGCGGCGGCCTTGTCGCCCTTGGCCAGCGCGGTGACGAGCTTGGCGGTGGCCTCGGCCTCTTCCTTGACCGGCTTGAACACCGTCATGTACTGGTCGCCGCGCAGGATGGCCCGGAGGCCGTCCGCGGTGGCGTCCTGACCGGTGACCGGGACCTTGCCGTTGAGGCCGACCTTCTTCAGCACCGTGATCACCGCGCCGGCGAGGCCGTCGTTCGCCGCGACGACGCCGTCGACCTTGCCGTTGTTGGCGGTGAGGATCTGCTCGAAGACCTGGCCGCCCTTCTGGTTGTTCCAGTCCTCGATCGCCTGCGACTGCACCAGTTTCAGGTCGTTGCTGTCGTACTTCGGCTGCAGCACGCTCTTCTGGCCGTTGGCGAACAGCGTGGCGTTGTTGTCGGTCGGGGCGCCCTCGATCTGGATGACCTGCGCGCCCTTCTTGTCCTTCAAGGCGTCGGCCAGGCCCTGGCCCTGCAGCGCGCCGACCTTCTCGTTGTCGAACGAGACGTAGTAGTCCGAGCTGCCGCCGAGGTTGAGCCGGTCGTAGTCGATCGTCGGGATGCCCGCGTTCTGCGCCTTCTTGGCGACCGCGGCCCCGAGTTCGCCGTTGATCGCGGCGATGACGAGCACCTTGACGTTCTGCGCGATCATGCCGTCGGCGAGCGTCGTGAACTTCTGGACGTCGCCCTGCGCGTTCTGCACGTCGACGTCGAAACCCTGTGCCTTGAGCGCCTCGGTGAGCATCGGCTTGTCGAAGGCTTCCCACCGCGCGGAGGTCGCGGTCTCGGGCAGGATGACCCCGATCTTCCCGTTCGCGCCGCCCGAGGACGGGGCGGACACGGTGGAACTGCCCGAGCCGCCGGGAGCGGCGCTGTTGGCGCCGCAGGCGGTCAGCACCAGCGCGGAAGCCGCCGTGGCGGCGAGGAGGGTTAGGGTTCTGCTGCGCATCCTCGTTCGTTCTCCGATCCTGCTCGCGGGGCGGCGGTCCGGAGATGGCCGGCGCACCGTCGCGCATATGTTGTGGCCGACAACATATGTCGCTGACCGGCGTCGCGGAAGATAGCTGGATCGATTAAGTACCCGAGAACGGACACGGTTTGGCAACGCGTCCGAAACCGCGCCCAGGCAGGCAACGATGTGATCGCTACCAGGAACGGAGCGTGACGATCCGTTCTTCGAGCTGCTCGACGGTGGCCATCGCGGTGGGCGGCCCGCCACACACGCGGCGCAGCTCGTTGTGGATCGCGCCGTGCGGTTTCTTCGTGCGGTGGTGGTACATCCCGACCAGCGCGTTGAGTTCCTTGCGCAACGCGCCGAGGCGCTCACTCACCGTCTGCCGGACGGGTGGCGCGGCGGGCTGCTCGGCTTCCTTGGGCTTGCGGCGCTTCTCGTCCGCGAGCTGGTCCTCCTGGCGCTTGCGCAGCAGCGCCCGCACCTGGTCCGGCTCCAGCAGGCCCGGCAGGCCGAGGTACTCCTGTTCCTCGTCGGAGCCGGAGAAGACCGCGGTGCCGAACGAGTTGCCGTCGTAGATGACCTGGTCGAGCTCGGCCGAGGCGTGCAGCGAGGTGAACGCCTTCTCCTCCTCGCCCGGCTCGTCCTCGGTGCGGTTGGCCTGGGCGAGCAGTTCGTCGTCCCAGCCTTCCTTCTCGCGATGCGGCTTGCCGAGCACGTGGTCACGCTGTGCTTCCAGCTCGCTCGCCAGCTCCAGCAGCACCGGGACGCTGGGCAGGAAGATGCTCGCCGTCTCGCCCTTCTTCCGCGCCCGCACGTAACGGCCGATGGCCTGGGCGAAGAACAGCGGGGTGGACGCGCTGGTCGCGTAGACGCCGACCGCCAGCCGCGGCACGTCGACGCCTTCGGAGACCATCCGGACCGCGACGATCCAGCGTTCCGAGGACTCGGAGAACTCCTTGATCCGCCCGGACGCCTTCGGGTCGTCGGACAGCACGAGTGTCGGCATCTCACCGGAGATCCGCTGCAGGATCTTGGCGTAGGCGCGCGCGGTCTCCTGGTCGGTGGCGATCACCAGGCCGCCCGCGTCCGGCACGCCCTGACGCACCTGGGTGAGCCGGGTGTCGGCGGCCTGCAGCACCGCCGGGATCCACTCGCCCGCCGGATCCAGCGCGGTGCGCCAGGCGCGGGCGTTCTGCTCCGCGGTGAGCGGCTCCCCCAGCCGGGCGGTGAACTCCTCGCCCGCGCTGGTGCGCCAGGACGCCTCGCCGGAGTAGGCGAGGAAGACGACCGGCCGGACGACGCCGTCGGCGAGCGCGTCGGCGTAGCCGTAGGAGTGGTCGGCCTTGCTGCGCTGGAAACCGGAGCCGTCGGGCTCGTAGGTGACGAACGGGATCTGCGAGTCGTCACTGCGGAACGGCGTCCCGGTCAGCGCCAGGCGCCGCACGGCGGGGGTGAAGGCCTCGCGGACCGCGTCACCCCAGGACTTCGCGTCGCCGCCGTGGTGGATCTCGTCGAGGATGACCAGTGTCTTGCGGTTCTCGGTGCGGACGCGGTGCAGCGTCGGATGCGCCGCGACCTGCGCGTAGGTGACCGCGACCCCGCGGTAGTCCGAGGACGTGACGCCGGTGGTGTTGCGGAAGTTCGAGTCGATGTCGATCCCGGCGGCGGCGGCCGAGGCGGCCCACTGGTGCTTGAGGTGCTCGGTGGGTGTGACGATCGTGACGGCCTCGATCGTGCGATCCGACAGCAGCTCGGCCGCGATCCGCAGCCCGAACACCGTCTTGCCCGCGCCGGGGGTCGCCACGGCAAGGAAGTCCTGCGGTTTCCGCGTCAGGTACTTCGTCAGCGCGCGGCGCTGCCAGGCCCGCAGCGGCCGCGCGGTCGAATCCTCGGCGGCCGGTGGGGCGCCGAACCCTGATGTGCGCTCCGCGGTCTCCGACAAGTCCGGTTCACCCCCTCCGATAGGCCGTTCATCGGCCGTGACGTGCGAAAACCCCCACTGTGCTACCGGCTTCGATGCCGGTTACGGCGGTGAGGGCACTTCCAGGAGCTTACCTTCCGGGTCCGGCGGCGCAGGGCACCGGCACGGGTGGTGTCGGCCGACACGCCCGGGCATCGTCGTGGTGACGAGCCAAATTCGCGCGAATGGACCATGCTGGACATGTCATGAGCGACGAGGTGAACGCCATGCCCGGCGAGGGCGGCAAGGTGCGCCGCAAGGGCCCGCTGCGCCTGATCGCACGTACGTTCGCCAAGGCGTGGGACGGCAACATCTTCTCCGAGGCCGCCGAAGCCGCGTTCTGGCAGACGCTGTCGCTGCCGCCGCTGCTGCTCGGGCTGCTCGGCAGCCTCGGCTTCGTCGGCGAGTGGTTCGGCCAGGGCGTGGTGTCCGCCGTCCACGACAAGATCATCACCTTCTGCCACACGATCTTCAGCGACAACGCGGTGCGGGAGATCATCGAACCGACGGTCAACAGCATCCTGACGGTCGGGAAGGGCGAGATCGTCTCGGTCGGCTTCCTGATCTCCCTGTGGGCCGGTTCGTCGGCGATGTCGTCCTTCGTCGACGCCATCACCGTGGCGCACGGCCAGTACGGGGTCCGCAACGACGTCTGGCAGCGGATCTTTGCGCTGCTGCTGTACCTGTGCGGGCTGGTCATCCTGGTGGTCGGGCTGCCGCTGCTGGCGATCGGGCCGGACCTGCTGCCGCAGTTCTTCCCGGTCAGCTGGCGCGACACGGTGACCAGCTGGGTCAGCACGCTGTACTACCCGGTGCTCGGGGTGATGATCGTCCTGGCGCTCACGACGCTGTACAAGCTGTCGCTGCCGAGGCGGCTGCCATGGCATCGCGGGCTGCCGGGCGCGGTGCTCGCGATGGTGGTGTTCCTGCTGTCGAGTATCGGGCTGCGGATCTACCTGAACTGGATCACCAAGACCGGCTACACCTACGGCGCGCTCGCCGCTCCGATCGCCTTCCTGCTGCTGATGTTCTTCATCGGGCTCGCGGTGGTCGGCGGCGCGTATTTCAACAGCGCGATCCAGGAGCTGTGGCCGGCGAAGCCGACCCGGCGTCAGCGCCGGAAGTGGCGCCGGCTGGAGATGGAGCGGGTCAGCGAGAGCATCCGCGCCGACGAGGCGAAGCCCTATTCGGACCGCATCACGCTCCCGCTGCGCCGCTCCAAGTCGCCGCCGGTACCGCCCGCCGCCACCGGCTCTGCGGACCACGGTGGCGACACCCCGGCGCCGCCACCATCCACGAAAGACGATCAGGCGCCAGAACAGGCGAGGACCCCGGGCCCGACCCGCGTCCCCCGCACCGACTGAGCACAAGCCCCGGCACTCCAGGTTCTCCCTCCACAGTGGACAGAAGTGCGCCGCGGGGTCAGGAGCGCTGGAAGCGGTAGGTTTTGCTGTCGAAGGCGATGCAGATGCTCGGCGACATGACGATGACGCGCAGGGTGCCGTCCCGCTCGTCGAAGTCGATGCCCTCGACCTCGAAGTTCCCACCGCACGTGCTGCGCAGCGGCAGCTGACCGAGCGAGGTCACGTGCCCGGTGACGTCCGAGCCGGACAGCGGGCCCGCGAGGTCGACCTGCAGCAGCGGTTTCGTGGTGCCGAAGAGGCTGCCGTCGGGATCGTCGGACGCGCAGAGCAGCCGGGTCGCGGTGAGGAAGTCGCAGCCCTGGACGTCCCGCACGGAGTGGTCGAGGCGGATCGCCGAGGCGTACGGCAGGTTCTTCGACGCGTCGGGGAAGGCCGCGCCGGGCATCGGGTGCACGAGCAGGCGGTCCATCGTGCCCCACTCCCCCGCGACCATCCAGCGCGCGTCGGGCGACACGGCGGCGAAGGAGTTGTTGTTCGCCTCCCACGATTCCAGCGCGTGCTGGTAGTTGGCCCACGAACCGTCCGGAGCCTGCACGCGGAACAGCTTCGCGCCGCGATCGTCCCGCTGGTACGGCTCGACGTACCAGCCCTGCGCCGAACCGGGGTCGCCGACGTGGTTCCAGCCCTTCGACGACAGGTCGGCGGGGATCGTGCCGACTCCGGTGTAGCGGATCGTGGTGCCCGAAGGCCGCACGATAGTGGCCAGGCCCTGGCTCTCGTCGAGCGGCCGCGCCCGGTCGGATCCGACTTCCTTCCAGCCGGTGACGGCCTGGGCGAGCGAAGGCGCGGCGGTGGCGAGGAGGGCGACCAGGGCGAGCAGGATCGCGGTTCTGCGCATGATGGCTCCGTCCATGCGGGAGGGACTGGCCAGTACTTCTACCAGTCGTCACCGCACAGGACAGCCACCATGTGAAGGATTTTCACCTCTGTTCACCGGGACGCTCCCCCAGGGGCCGCCACACCGAGCGTCCGGGGCCCACCCAGCCGTTGTCCGTGAATGCCACATTGAGGGACTCTGAGTCCCTCAATGTGGCATTCACGGACCGTCGCGAAGCGGCGTGGTGGAGCGCTGTGCTGCCGACGTCGTGAAGGCTCGCGGCCTGGTGGGTCAGCGGCCGGGTGCGTGCGTCGAGCATCCGCGCGTGTCGCGAACGACGCGTTGGGGACGCTCAACGTCGCGAACGCGACGTTCGCGACAGGAACCGTCCGCGGATGTCGCGAACGCGTCGCTCGGGACCCGCAAACTCCCCAACCCCACCGTAGCGAC
>NZ_JBHYIK010000008.1:0-44058 GCF_042739735.1 Amycolatopsis sp. NPDC059027
TTCACAGCGTTGAGCGCTGTGAAGGCCCCCTTCACGACGTTCGAGAGGCGTTCGCGACGTGCAGGACCCGGCTGCTTCGACAGGCGGGAGGTCCGGAGCGTGGCTACTCTCCGAGCGTGCTCCGCAAGATTTCGCGCCTGGTCTCCAGGTTCATCGAGGGTTCGCTCGTCATCCTGGGCATCGTCATCGCGGTCGTGAACGACGAACTGCTCTACCTCGCGCTGTGGGATCTGCTCGCCGTCGTCTACCTGGCGATCCGCGTCGGCCATCTCCGCGCGGGCAAACGGCAGGCCGGGGAGCCCAGCGAATGGCTCAAGGATCTGCCCGACCGCCGCAGCGCCCTGCTGTTCACGTTGTTCGCCAGTTTCACCGGCGTCGGCGCGGCGCTGACGATCGTGGTCGGCGGGGACACCGCCGAGGAGGCCACGGCGGCGAAGGTCTTCGCCGTGCCCGCGGTGCTGCTCGCCTGGGCGATCCTGCACTTCGGCTACGCGGAACGGTACGCGCGCGACTACTACGCCGCCCTGCCCGAGCGGATCCTGGACTTCCCGGGCACGGAACGCCCTGCCTACCCGGACTTCGTCTACTTCTCGTTCACCCTCGGCACTTCCTTCGCCGTCTCGGACGTCGAAACGCTGACCACGAAGGTGCGGCGGCGGGTGCTCGCGCACACCGTGCTCGCGTTCCTCTACAACACCGCGACGCTTGGCGTCGCGGTCGGCGTCATCACCGGGAAGTAGTCGCGCCGGTCACCTGGGCACGCACCGCGCGCAGCGCCTCATGGTCCACAGTGGACGGTTCGGCCGACAGCCAGGCGCCGATCTCGTGCAGGAACGCCTCCGGCGTCATCGGCGGGGAGGGGAGGTCACCGGGGTCCTCGGTGGTCAGCTCGCCGGAGCGGCTCGGATAGACCACCATCGCGCCGCGCAGGGTGATCCCCGGCAGGAGGTCGCGGTAGGCGGCGAGGCTTTCGGCGAGCCTGCTGCCGCCGCCGAGGAAGGTCCGGCCGTTGCGCAGCAGCCGTCCGTCGTCGTCGGTCTCGTAGTGCCCCGGCAGCCACGTCTTCGACTCGATCAGCACCAGCCGTTTCCCGCACAGCACGGCGTGGTCGACGTCGGCGAACACCGATCCCGGCCACGCGAGACCGTGGAAGATCCGCGCGCCGGGCAGCCGGGTGAAGTACCGCGCGAGCAGGTCGGCGGTGAGCCGCTGGGCGAGTTCGTCCGGTTCGCCGCCCGGCGTGCCGAACACCAGCCGCCCGCCGAACTCCTCGGCGTACGCCTCCCGCGCGCGGGACACCCGCAGGTAGCCGCGGGCGAGGTGACCGATGAGCACCGCGGTGCCCGCGGTCAGCAGCAGCCACACGATCAGCATCGGCGCCGAGAACTCGACCCCCGTCAGCAGGGGGAGCAGGACCAGCACCATCCCGCCCACCGCGAGGACCACCGGCGTGTGTCCCGGCCCGCGACGGCGGCCGTGCCGGACACGGGCGTCCTGACCGGCGAAATCCCACCAGTCCAGCTCTTCCGGGGCGAGATCGGGGGTTTCCGGGACAAACCCGGGCTCCTCGCCGAACCGGCGTCGCGGCCGGGGCCGCGCGGGAACGCGGATCGTGCGCGCCACGGCGGCGCCCGCGTCGTACCCGGCGCGCAGGGCGGGGTCACTCAGCGTGTCGTAGGCCTCCCGGAGCATCCGGAACGTGCCGACCGTGCCGCCCGCGTCGGGGTGCATCGTCTTGGCCAGCCTGCGGTAGGCGCTCTTGATCTCCGTGGGCGACGCCGTCCTGCCCACGCCGAGCACGTCGTAGTAGTCGACCTCGGGCACGTTTCGGGTTCACCTCCGGGTGGCAGCCGCGAAAACCCTATGGGGTCACCGAAACCGGGCGCCAACCGCCTCCTCGGCACGCCGGGGTGAAATCTCCCGTGCTACGCCCCGCGCGCGGCGCGGCGTTGTTCGCGCCGGTCGAAGACGAGGTCGCGCGCGGTGTCCAGCGCGGTCGCGATCGCCCCGGCCAGCACGGCGTCCTCGCCGAGCTGACCCGCCACGATGTCCGGGGCGAACGGCGTCGTCGCGGCGAGCGCCTCGCGCATCGGCCCGGCGAGCAGATCGGCGTTGCCGCCGATGCCGCCGCCGAGCACGATCAGCCCGGGATCGAGCACCGCCGTCACCGAGGCGACGACGTAGGCCAGCTTGACCGCCTCCTGCTCGACCACCTCCAGCGCGGCCGGGTTCCTGGCGCGGGCGAGCGCGAAGACGTCCTTCGCGCTGCGAGCCTTGGCGAGACCGCGTGCCTGCGCCGCGGCGACGACGGCGTGCCCGGCCGCGGCGTCCTCCATCGGGCCGGGCCGCCGCGCTCGTGCCGTGGAATCCTGACCGTAGGGCAGGTCGGCGATCTCGCCCGCCGCGCCGTTCGCGCCGCGGAACAGCTTGCCGCCGATCAGCACGCCGAGGCCGAGGCCGGTGCCGACGGTGAGGCACACCAGGACGTCCACGCCCAGTGCCGCGCCGAGCGCGTGCTCGCCGACCGCGGCGAGGTTGGCGTCGTTCTCCACCACCAGATCCGGCCCGAGCGCGGATTCCAGTTCGCGCAGCAGCCCCTTGCGTTCCCACCCGGGCAGGTTCGGCGCGCGGTGGACGGTGCCGGTGCGCGGGTCGGGGATGCCCGGGGTACCGACGACCGTCGACACGACGTCGGCGGGGGAGAGCCCGGCTTCGGCCACCGCCTTGGCCGCGCTGTCGCGGACGGTCCTGATCAGCGCCCCCGCCGAACGGCAGCGGTTGGGCTCGTCCAGCCGGGCGACGATGCTGCCCTCCAGATCGGCCACCGCGATCCGGATCGAGCGCCTGCCGATATCGACGCCGACGACGTGCCCGGCGTCCGGCGCGGCCTGGTAGACCACCGCGGCCCGGCCGGGGCCCGGCACGCTGTGCCCCGCCGCGCGCACCAGCCCGTGCTGTTCGAGATCGAGCAGCGCCTGCCCGACCGTGGGTTTCGACAGACCGGTGTCCCCGGCGATCCGCGGTCGTGTCGCCGCGCCCTGTTTGCGAAGTCTTTCCAGCACCAGGCGCTGGTTCAGCTCGCGCATCCCGGCCGGCGTCCCCACCTGCGGCCCCTTGTCGGCCACGTCAGTCCCGCCCCTCGTCTCTCGCATTGCCGCAACTTTACGAAGTGAGGTCTTCCTCACCCGCCTGATTTATGTTAAGAAACTTTACTAACTATCGGACGGAGGCACGACGTGAGTTCACCCACCCGGCCGGGGGACCCCGGGACGGCGGCACCACCGCCGCCCGCCGGCCTCGAGCGCAGGATCGGCCCGCTGCAGGCCACGGCCATCAACATGACACAGATGTGCGGGATCGGCCCGTTCGTCACGATTCCGCTGGTCGTGTCGGCGCTGGGTGGTCCGCAGGCGATGTTCGGCTGGATCGTCGGCGCGATCATCGCGCTGGCCGACGGCCTGATCTGGGCCGAGCTCGGCGCGGCGATGCCCGGCGCCGGCGGCACCTACATCTACCTGCGTGAGGCGTTCCAGTACCGGACCGGCCGGATGATGCCGTTCCTGTTCGTGTGGAGCGCGGTGCTGTTCATCCCGCTGATCATGTCCTCGGGCATCATCGGCCTCGTCCAGTACCTGGGCTACCTGTTCCCGGCGGTGGTCGAGGGCAACGGGGTGTCGCCGCTCGGCAAGATCGTCGGCATCGCGATCGTGCTCGTCATCGTCCTCGCGCTGTTCCGCAAGATCGGCCAGATCGGCAAGCTGACCACGGTGCTGTTCGTGGTCATGCTGTTCGCCGCGCTGGCCGTCATCGTGGCCGCGTTCTCGCACTTCGACGCCGGCCAGGCGTTCGCGTTCACCCCCGGCGCGTTCAGCTTCCCGAGCGGCGCGTTCTGGGCCGGTCTCGCCTCCGGCCTGCTGACCGCGGTGTACGACTACCTCGGCTACAACACCGCCGCCTACCTCGGCGGCGAGGTCCGCGCGCCGGGTAAGACACTGCCGCGCGCGATCGTGTTCTCGATCCTCGGCATCATGAGCCTCTACTTCCTGCTCCAGGTCGGCGTACTCGGCTCGATCCCGTTGGAAGAGCTGAAGAGCGCGACGTCGGTCGCGTCCACGGTGCTGGAACAGGCGTGGGGCTCGGGTGTCGCCAAGACGCTCACGATCCTCATCGTCGTCGCCGCGATCGGCTCGGTGTTCGCCGGGCTGCTCGGCGGTTCACGGGTGCCGTACGAAGCGGCGCGGGACAAGGTGTTCCTGCGTGCCTTCGGCAAACTGCACCCCAAGCTGCACATGCCGACGCTCGGCGTGATCACCATGGGCTTCCTGACAGCGCTGTTCTCGCTGTTCTCCCTCTCCGAGGTGATCAACGCGGCGCTGGCCTGCCTGATCCTGCTCCAGTCGCTTTCGCAGGTAGCCGCGATCGTCGTGCTGCGGCGCAGGCAACCGGGGCTGAAACGGCCGTACCGGCAATGGCTGTACCCCGTCCCGACGATCGTCGCCGCCATCGGCTGGCTCTACATCTTCGTCTTCTCCAACGATTCGTTCAGCAAGTACCTCGCCATCGGCTGGGTCGTGTTCGGCCTGCTGATCTTCCTGGTCTGGGCCAGGGCGGAGAAGACGTGGCCGTTCGGCCCCAAGGAGATCCGCGAAACGTTCCTCACCGCCGGTGTCACCGAGAACAAGGGAACCGAAGCATGACAAGGACATTCAAGGCACGGGTCGCGGCCTGCGCCGCGCTGATCCTGGTGCCGGGGGTGCTGTCCGTGGCCGCTCCGGCGTCCGCCGACACCTCCGGCAAGGATCAGGGCGACGCCGTCGCCGCGGTCAGGCAACAGCCTGCCAAGATCGGCACCGAAGGCTGGCAGGTGCTCACCACGGCGAGCGTCAAGGACGGCGGGGACAAGGTCTCCACGCCCGGCTACGCGACCCAGGGCTGGCTGCCGGTGAAACCCGATGACGAAGGCGCGCCCGGCACCGAGATCAACGCGCTGGTACAAAACGGCAAGTGCCCGGATGTGTTCTACGCGGACAACATGCGTAAATGCTTCGGGTACATCGACAAGCTCGGCCCCGTCACCACGGCACCGTTCAAGGATCCGTGGTGGTACCGCACCGACTTCACGCCCGCGTTCAAGCAGGGGCAGAACGCGAAGCTGACCATCCCTGGCATCGTCGGTGAGGGCGACGTCTGGGTCAACGGCACGCAGGTGGCGGGCAAGGACCTTGTCAGCGGTGCCTTCGCCGGGCACACCTTCGACATCACGAAGCTGCTGCGGCAGGGCAAGAACACCTTGGCGGTCAAGGTGTACCCGAACGACCCGAAGACGATGTACACCGTCGACACGGTCGACTGGGGCCAGCTGCCGCCGGACAACAACACCGGCATCCAGTTCGCTCCCCAGTTGCAGATCTCCGACGCGCTCACCGGTGACAACGCCCACGTCGTCCAGGCGAACGCCGCCGACATGAGCAGTTCGTCGCTGACGGTGAAGGTCGACGTCACCAACAACTCGCCTGCCGCGCAGACTGGTGACGTGTCCGCGACCGTCACGCCGCCCGCCGGTGGGGGAGCGCCGATCGTCGTCAAGCAGACCGTGAAGGTGCCGGCGAACTCGAAGCAGACCGTGACGTTCACTCCGGCGAAGTTCGGCGCGCTGAAGATCAGCGAACCGAAGCTGTGGTGGCCTTACTCGATGGGGGACCAGCCCCTGTACGGACTGTCCACTTCGGTCTCCCAGGACGGCGTGGTCTCGACGTCGTCGCAGAGCACCTTCGGTATCCGCACGGTGAATTCGCGGCTGGTCGGCAAGTCCCCGCAACTGCCGCAGGGCGCGCGTCAGTTCGGGATCAACGGCAAGGACTTCGTGTTCCGCGGTGGCGGGTACGCGCCGGACCTGTTCCTCCGCTACGACAAGGCCGACGCGGCGCACCAGATCGCGCTGATCAAGAACCTCGGCCTCAACGGCATCCGGCTCGAAGGCCACGACATGCCGCAGGACTTCTACGACCAGGCCGACCGCGCCGGGCTGCTGATCATCGGCGGGTTCCTGTGCTGTGACGCGTGGCAGCCGGAGGACGCGGCGAAGCTGACCGACCGCGACTACCGGATCATGCACGATTCGGCTTACACGATCGGGCAGATGGAACGGAACCACCCCAGCGTCTTCAACTACGGCTGGAGCGACAACGAACCGGTGCCGCGCCAGGAAAGCGAGACGCTGAAGGCGTTCAAGGAGTCGGACTTCGACGTCCCGCTGGTGGCGTCCGCGGAATACAAGAGCACGCCGACGCTCGGGGTGTCCGGGGAGAAGGAGGGACCGTACGACTGGGTCCCGCCGACCTACTGGTACTCCACGAACTACTCGAAGAAGGACAAGAGCCGCACCAACGCCGGTGGCGCGTGGGGCTTCGCCAGCGAGCAGAGCGCCGGGCACACGGTGCCCACTTTGGACTCGTTGAAGCGGTTCCTCTCGCCCGAGGAACAGCGGAAACTGTGGACCGATCCGGAATACAACCAGTACCACGCCAACTTCGAATCCGGGCACGGCGGCTACGCCTTCGGCACTCTGTACACTTTGGACAAGTCGATCACCGAGCGGTACGGCAAGTGGGACTCGCTCGAGTCGTACGTGAAGCTCGCCCAGCTGGCGAACTACGAGAACACCCGCTCGCAGTTCGAGTCGTTCCTGCACCACTCGACGGACAAGAAGAACCCGGCGACCGGTGTCGTGTACTGGCAGCTGAACAAGGGCTGGCCGACGCTGCTCTGGTCGCTGTACAACAACGACGGTGACCAAGCCGGTTCGTTCTACGGCGCCAAGAAGGCGAACAAGCCGCTGCACGCGCTGTACGGCTACGACACCGGCACGGTGACCGTGGACAACCTGGGCACGGGCCACCAGGGCGGCGTTTCGGTGCAGGCCAAGGTGTACGACACCGCGGGCAAGGTGCTCGACGACCAGACCGCGGACGGGATCTCGCTGGGCAGCCAGGCCGTGAAGACCGGCGTCCTCAAGCCGAAGGTCCCCGCCGAGACCAAGCCACCGGCGAAGGCGCAGACGTACTTCGTGGAGCTGCAGGTCAAGCAGGGCGGGAAGGTCGTCGACCGGAACGTGTACTGGATGTCCACCCAGAAGGACGTGGTGGACTGGGCCAAGACCCTCGAAGGCCCGAACGACGCGCAGCCGCAGGCGACGATGAGCCAGTACGCCAACCTGCAGGCGTTGCAGGACCTGCCGAAGTCGCAGGTGAGCGCGAAGGCCGTGACGAAGGCCGCGCCGGGCCCGAACGGGGACGACACCGTCACCACGGTCACCGTCACCAACACGTCGAAGACCCCGGCGGTCGGGTTCTTCCTGCGGGCCGACGTGCGCCGCGGGACGGCGGACGGGCACGAGGCGTCCGGCGACAACCAGCTGGCGCGGGCGACGTGGGACGACAACGACATCACGTTGTGGCCGGGCCAGTCGCAGACGCTGACGGTGACCTACAAGGCGGCCGATCTCAAGGGCGCGGTGCCGGTGGTCAGCGTCGACGGGTTCAACACAGGCCGGATCGTGGTCGGCGCGGGCGGTTCCGGCCATCATGACGAACAGGGCGCGGCGCTGGCGCCGCGGATCGAGGGGACCAGGGAGTGACAGGCGCGGACTTGATTCTCGGGATCGACTTCGGCGGCACGAAAGTGGCGCTGGGGCTTGCCGACCGGGACGGGACCCTGCTGGCCACGCGCCGGCTGGACACCGACGCGGAGGCGGGGGCCGATCAGGTGGTGACGCGCGCGCTCGCCGGGGCGAAGAGCCTGCTGGCCGACGAGGGCGCGACGGACCGGATCACCGCGATCGGTGTCGTCAGCCCGGGAATCGTGCTGCCGGAGGAGATCCTGCTCGCGCCGAACGTGCCGGGCTGGGAACGGCTGCACCTGCGTGAGCTGGTGGCCGCCGAGTTCACCGGGGTGCCGATCGCGGTCGGCACGGACGCGAAGGCGGCGGCGCTGGCGGAGTGGAAGTGGGGAGCGCTGGCCGGGGCCGACCCGGCCGTGTTCCTCTCGCTGGGGACCGGGATCGCCGCGGCGGTACTGGTCGGCGGCCGGTTGCTGACCGGCGCCAACGGGGCTGCGGGCGAGATCGGGTACAACCTGCTCTCGCCGCAGGACACCGAGGGTTTCGCCGGCGGAGCGGCGCCGCTGGAGGAAGCCGTCGGTGGACGTGGGCTGGGCGGCCGGGCGAGCATCCTGCTCGGCCGTCCGGTCACCGCGGGCGAGCTGTTCGGGCTGGCCAGGGAGAACACGGAGGCCAAGGAACTGGTGACGGCGGCACTGGACGAGCTGTCCATGCACGTCGCCAACCTGGCCATCGCGCTCGACCCGCAGCGGATCGCGGTCGGCGGCGGCCTGGTCCGCTCGGCGGATCTGCTGCTGCCCGCCCTGCGCGACCGCCTCACCCACGCCGCGCCGTTCCCGCCGGAACTGGTGGCCGCCCGGTTCGACCAGGACGCGGCGCTGCTGGGTGCCGTCGCCCTCGCCCTCGGCGATTCCGCGCAGAGCGGCTGAGACGCCTGGGTGACGTGCCGTGCCCCCGACCCGGCACGTCACCCGGAAACCACCGACAGCAGCCCCGGTGACAGGACGCGTAACTCGCGTGACCAGACCCGTAACTCGCGTGACCAGAGCCGGACCGTCTCCCATCACATGAGTTACGTGCTCAATCACGCGAGTTACGTCCCCGCGCGCCACTGCGAGGCACATCGAATGCGGTGAAGGGGTCCTTCACGGCGCTCAGCGCCCTCACGTACTGAAGTCCACAAAGGACAGGGGGCGTGTCAAAGCCGGATGCGGGTGGATTCGCGGACGACCAGTTCCGGGGCGAAGACCACGCCCTGGTGCTCCACCGACGCGCCGTCGGAGGTCTCCGCGAGCAGTAGTTCGGCGGCGGTGCGTCCCAGGCGGCGCGCGGGCTGCCGCACCGACGTCAGCGGCACCGCCGCCGCTCCGGCGAACTCGATGTCGTCGTAGCCGACGATCGCCATCTCCCCGGGGACCTTGACCCCGGCCCCGACCATCGCCTGGAGCACCCCCAGCGCCAGGAGGTCGTTGGCGCAGAACACCGCCGTCGGCCGGGGGCTCATCCCGAGCAGCCGCGCCCCGGCGTCCCGGCCGGAGGCGAAGTCCAGGCCGGATGCCTCCAGCACCGACAGGGAAACCGAAGCACCGTCCAAAGCGGACCGGAGTCCGGCCTCCCGGTCCCGGCACTGGGCCAGAAACGTCGGTCCGTTGACGAACGCGATCCGCCGATGTCCGGTTTCGGCGAGGTGACGTCCCGCCAGGGCGCCGCCCGCGACGTCGTCGACCGACACCGAGCTGGCCTCGTCGGCGGGCACCTTGCGGTCCACCAACACGTAGGGGATTCCACTGCGCCGGAAGGCCTGCAATGCCTCGCCGGAGGTGTCGACCGGGCTCAGCAGGACACCGCGGACGCGTTGTTCCGCGAGCATCGCGAGGTAGGAGGCCTCCAGCTCGGTCCGCTGGCCGCTGTTGCACGTGATGATGTTGAGCCCGTGGGCATGCGCGGCCTCCTCGGCCCCGCGTGCCACGTCGACGAAGAACGGGTTGCCCAGGTCCAGCACCACCAGCGCCATGATGCGGCTGCGCCCGGCGCGCAGCTGCCGTGCCGATTCGTCGCGGACGTAGCCCAGTTCCTCGATGACCGAGAGCACCCGGTTGCGGGTGGCCGCCGAGACGACCTCGGGCCGATTGACCACATTGGACACCGTGCCGATCGAGACGCCCGCGCGTTTCGCGACATCCTTGATTCCGACCATCTGGCCCCTTGCTCTGGAGGAGAGCGCGAGCCTACCATGCGAGTGAAACGTTTCAAAACACGAAGACCGGGGTGAGCGGACCATGGTGGTACCGGCGACGGTGGTGAAGGAACGGCTACGGGGACAACGGATCGAGACTCCTTCGTGGGCGTACGGCAACTCGGGCACGCGGTTCAAGGTGTTCACACAGCCCGGCGTGCCGCGGACCGTGGAGGAGAAGATCGACGACGCCGCCCAGGTGCACGCCTTCACCGGGGTCGCGCCGACCGTGGCACTGCACATCCCGTGGGACCGCGCCGACGACTACGGCAGGCTCGCGAAATACGCCGAGTCCGCCGGAATCCGCCTCGGCACCGTCAACGCGAACGTGTTCCAGGACGACGACTACAAACTCGGCAGTGTCGCGAACCCGGACCGGGTGATCCGGCGGAAGGCGCTCGACCACCTGCTCGACTGCGTCGACATCATGGACCGGACGGGCTCGCGCGATCTCAAGCTCTGGTTCGCCGACGGCACCAACTATCCGGGCCAGGACGATATCCGCACGCGTCAGGACCGCCTCGCCGAGGCGCTCGCCGCGGTCTACGAACGGCTCGGCGCGCATCAGCGGCTCCTGCTGGAATACAAGCTGTTCGAGCCCGCCTTCTACACCACCGACGTCCCCGACTGGGGCACCGCGTACGCGCACTGCCTGCGGCTCGGCGACCGCGCGCAGGTCTGCCTCGACACCGGGCACCACGCGCCGGGCACCAACATCGAGTTCATCGTCGCGGTGCTGCTGCGCGACGGCAAGCTCGGCGCGTTCGACTTCAACTCCCGTTTCTACGCCGACGACGATCTCATGGTCGGGGCCGCCGACCCGTTCCAGCTGTTCCGGATCATGGCCGAGGTGGCCCGCGGCGGCGGGCTCGACCCGGAGACCGGCGTCGCGTTCATGCTCGACCAGTGCCACAACATCGAGGCCAAGATCCCCGCCCAGATCCGCTCGGTGTGCAATGTCCAGGAGGCCACCGCCAAGGCGCTGCTGATCGACCGCGACGCGCTCACCGCCGCGCAGTACTCGGGTGACGTGCTCGCCGCGCACGACGTGTTCATGGACGCCTACCACACCGACGTCCGGCCGATGCTCGCCGAACTGCGGTCGGAGCAGGGCCTCGACCCGGATCCGGTGGCGGCCTACCGGCGGTCCGGGTACGGCGAGCGCATCGCCGCGAACCGCGTCGGCGGGAACCAGGCGGGGTGGGGCGCGTGACACCGAAGCCCGTCGAAGAACTGCTCGCCCGCTCGCACCGGCTCGGCGCCGACCCGGCCAACACGAACTACGCCGGAGGCAACACCTCGGCGAAGGGGTCCGCGGTCGACCCGGTGACCGCGCGACCCGTGGAATTGTTGTGGGTCAAGGGATCCGGGGGAGATCTCGGGACGCTCACCGAGGCCGGGCTGGCGGTGCTGCGGCTGGACCGGCTGCGCGCGCTGCCGGACGTCTATCCTGGCGTCGAGCGTGAGGACGAAATGGTCGCCGCGTTCGACTACTGCTTACATGGCAAGGGTGGCGCGGCGCCGTCGATCGACACCGCGATGCACGCGCTCGTCGACGCGCCGCACGTCGATCACCTGCATCCGGACTCCGGGATCGCGCTCGCCACCGCCGCTGACGGCGAGAAGCTCACCGAACAGTGCTTCGGCGATCGCGTCGTCTGGGTGCCCTGGCGGCGGCCGGGTTTCCAGCTGGGCCTGGACATCGCCCGCGTCAAGGCCGGGAATCCGCAGGCGATCGGCTGTGTCCTCGGCGGCCACGGCATCACCGCCTGGGGCGAAACCAGCGACGAGGCCGAGGCCCGCTCGCTCGAAATCATCCGCACCGCCGCGGAATTCCTGGCGGAGCACGGAAAACCGGAGCCGTTCGGGCCGGAACTCGACGGCTACGGCGCGCTCCCGGAGGCCGAACGCCGGGGACGTGCCGCCGAGCTCGCCCCGGTCCTGCGCGGGCTCGCGTCCACCGACCGGCGGCAGATCGGGTACTTCGCCGACACCGAGCCGATCCTCGATTTCCTTGCCCGCTCGGAACATCCGCGCCTGGCCGCGCTCGGCACGTCGTGCCCAGACCACTTCCTGCGCACCAAGGTCCGCCCGCTCGTCCTCGATCTGCCGCCCACCGCGCCACTGGACGAGGCGATCACGCGGTTGAAGGAGCTGCACGAGCGTTATCGCGAGGACTACCGCGCCTACTACGAGCGCTACGCCGAGGCGGACTCGCCGCCGATGCGAGGCGCCGATCCGGCGATCGTGCTGGTGCCCGGCGTCGGGATGTTCTCCTTCGGCGCCGACGCGCAGACGGCGCGGGTCGCGGGGAAGTTCTACCTCAACGCGATCAACGTCATGCGTGGCGCGGAAGCGGTGTCGACGTACGCGCCGATCGACGAGCGCGAGAAGTTCCGCATCGAGTACTGGGCGCTGGAGGAGGCCAAACTTCGCCGCCGTCCCGCCCCGAAACCGCTGACCGGCCGGGTCGCGCTGGTCACCGGCGCCGGTTCGGGCATCGGCAAGGCGATCGCCCGGCGGCTCGCGGCCGAAGGCGCCTGCGTCGTCGTCGCCGATCTCGACGCCGAGGCCGCGAGCAGTGTCGCGGAAGAGCTGGGCACAGCCATCGCGGTCACCACGGACGTCACCGACGAGGATCAAGTCAGGAACGCGTTCGCGGCGGCGGCCTTGGCTTTCGGCGGCGTCGACCTGGTGGTGAACAACGCGGGGCTGTCCATCTCGAAACCGTTGCTCGAAACGTCCGCAAAGGACTGGGACGTCCAGCACGACGTGATGGCGCGCGGGTCGTTCCTCGTCGCCAGGGAAGCGGCCAGGACGATGGTCGCCCAGGGCATCGGCGGCGATCTCGTCTACGTCGTCAGCAAGAACGCGGTGTTCGCCGGGCCCAACAATGTCGCCTATGGGGCTGCCAAAGCGGATCAAGCCCATCAGGTGCGGCTGCTGGCCGCGGAACTGGGGGAGCACGGCATCCGCGTCAACGGCGTCAACCCGGACGGCGTCGTGCGCGGGTCCGGGATCTTCGCCGGCGGCTGGGGCGCGCAACGTGCGGCGGTGTACGGCGTCGAGGAGTCCGAACTGGGCGCGTTCTACGCTCAGCGCACGATCCTCAAACGCGAGGTGCTGCCCGAGCATGTCGCGAACGCCGTGTTCGTGCTGGTGGGCAAGGAACTGTCGCACACCACCGGGCTGCACGTGCCGGTGGACGCCGGGGTCGCGGCGGCGTTTCTACGATGACGGTCCTGCGATGAGGTTCGCGGCGGTCGATCTCGGCGCGTCCAGCGGCAGGGTGATGGTCGGCGACCTGACGCGGGGGCTGGAACCGACCGAGGCGCACCGGTTCCCGAATCGCCCGGTCGAGGTCCGCGGAACACTGCACTGGGACATCCTGGCGCTGTACCGGGAGGTCCTCGAAGGGCTGCGTGCGGCGGGGCCCGTCGACGCGATCGGGATCGATTCCTGGGCGGTCGACTACGGCCTGCTCGACGACGACGGCGTGCTGCTCGGCAATCCGGTGCACTATCGCGATCGCCGGACCGAGCACGTCGCCGGCGCGGTGCTGGCGAAGGTGCCGGACCTCTACGCCGCCACCGGGATCCAGTTCCTGCCGTTCAACACGGTGTTCCAGCTCGCCGCGGACCGCCGTGCCGCCGAGGCGGCGCGGATCGTGCTCATCCCGGATCTGCTGACCTACTGGCTGACCGGCGAGCTGGGCACCGAGCGGACCAACGCGTCCACCACCGCGCTACTGGATCCGCGCACCGGGAACTGGGCGGCCGCGGTGGCGGAGCGGGCGGATATCGACGTCGGCAAGTTCCCGCCCTTGCGGTCGCCCGGCGACCGGGCGGGGACGACGAGGGAGGAACTCGGCTCGACACCGGTGTACGCCGTGGGGTCCCATGACACGGCATCGGCGGTCGCGGCGGTCCCGGCGGTCACGGACCGGTTCGGCTACATCTCTTCCGGCACCTGGTCGCTGGTCGGCGTCGAGCTGGCCGCGCCGGTGCTCACCGAGGAAAGCCGGAAAGCCAACTTCACCAACGAACTCGGTGTCGACGGCACCGTCCGGTACCTGCGGAACGTGACCGGTCTGTGGTTGCTGCAGGAATGCCAGCGGGTCTGGGGAATCGCCGAGGTCGAACCGTTGCTGGAGGCGGCTTCACGGCTGCGCAGAAAGTCCATTGTGGACGTCGATGATCCGCGTTTCCTGCCGCCGGGCGAAATGCCGGGCCGGATCGCGGCGGCTTGCCGGGAGACCGGGCAGCCGGTGCCCCGCGACCCGCCGGAGTTCACCCGGTGTGTGCTCGACAGCCTCGCCGAGGCCTACCGCCGCGCACTGGCCGACGCGGTTCGCTTGTCCGGCAAGGACATCGACGTCGTTCACGTCGTCGGTGGCGGCGCCCGCAACGCCCTGCTGTGTCAGCTGACGGCGGACGTGTGTGGCCTGCCGGTGCTCGCCGGTCCGGTGGAGGCGACGGCGCTGGGCAACGTGCTCGTCCAGGCCCGCGCGCACGGCGCCGTCGAGGGTGATCTGGCCACGATGCGTGCCCGGATCGCGCGAGTCCGGCCGCCACGGCGGTACGAGCCGCGATGATGTGACGGTGTCTTCGGCGCCGTTCGCTTCCTGCTTCCCGGGAGAGGTTTCATCGTTACCCGGGTACACCTTGTCCGCCGCGAAAACAGTGGTTACTCTCGTGCGCACCGGACGATTGATACGTTTCAAAAATGATCAGGCCTAGCTCAACGGCGACTAGGAGATCCCATGACTTCCCCCGAAGCAGTCGGCGTCACTCCGGCCCCTGACGGCGAGGTGGTCAGCCGCAGGCACTGGAACTGGACCGTCCTGGCCGGGATGGCGTCCTATCTGGACGCCGGGTCGATCGTCGCGCTCGGCGCGGGGCTGGCGTTGTTCCAGGCGTATCTCGGACTGTCCGCCGGCGCGGTGGGCGCGCTGGCGGCGATCGGGCCGAACGCGCTGGGCTGCGCGGTGGGCGCGCTGATCGGTGGCAGGCTGGGCGACAAGCTCGGCCGTAAGCGGATCTACAAGTACGACCTGCTGGTCTACGCGGCGGGCATCCTGTGCATCGCGCTGTCGGTCAACGCGCCCATGCTCTTCATCGGCACGTTCGTGGTCGGCGTCGCCGTCGGCGCCGACGTCCCGACGTCGCTGGCACTGGTCGGCGAGTTCTCCCCGGCGAAGGCGCGGGGCAAACTGCTGGGGCTCACCCAGGTGGCGTGGAGCGTGGGGCCGATCGTGGTGCTGCTGCTCGCGCTCGCGCTGTCCTCGCTCGGCCTGCTGGGCATCCGGATCGTGTTCGCGCATCTGCTCGTGGTCGCGCTGGTGACCTGGGCGCTGCGCCGCAACCTGGCCGAGTCCGCGCGCTGGCGGACGGCGGCGGAGATGTCCACTTCGGACAGCGCCGTGCGGCACCGGCTGCGGAGCCTGTTCACCGGCGCCCACCTCAAGGCGCTCGTCTGGACCGCGACGATCTACCTGTTCTGGAACCTCGCCGCGGGTACCGCCGGGATCTTCACCCCGTACATCATCAAGACGCTCAACGCCGGGACGCAGGCGGCGAGCGTGGCGCTGTCGTGTTCCAGCTTCGTGGTCACCGCGATCGTCACCGCCGCCGGGTTCATGCGGTTCGCGGACCGCGGCTACCGCGCGCGCCGCGTGATGTGGGCGGCCGGCGCGGTCACCGAGTTCGTCGCTTTCGTGCTGTACCTGGTGTTCCCGTTCACCGTGCCGGTGATCATCGCGAACATGGTGATGTTCGCGGTCGGCGGCGCGCTCGCCGGCGAGGCCTTCTACAAGGTGTTCAGCCAGGAGCTGTTCCCGACGATGCTGCGTGGCACGGCGCAGGGCATCACCTTCGGGGTGGCTCGCGCCATCCTCGGCGTCTGGAGCTTCTTCGTGCCGGTGCTCGCCGAGGCGGGGATCGGCCCGGTCGCCGCGCTGCTCGCGCTGTTCCTGCTGATCAGCGGGCTGGTCGGCTACCTGTTCATGCCCGACACCTCCGGCAAGTCGCTGGAGCAGATCGAAACCGAACGCGCCCTCGCGTAAAGGAGAATCCCTTGCTCGTCACCCGAGTCCGCTTCGAACACCACGAGGACGCGCTGGGCGTCGGCACCGCGGCACCGCGGCTGTCCTGGCAGGTGCGTACCGACGACCCCGGATGGGCCCAGACCGCCTACGAGGTCGAACTGTGCCGATGCGTTCTCGGCGGTAAAGAGTGCCTCGAACCGAACGGTCACACCGTGGTACGGGTGGACTCGGCCGAACAGGTCCTCGTAGCCTGGCCGTTCGCCCCGCTGGCGTCCCGGACCCGCGCCGCCGTCCGGATCCGGGTCGCCGCGGGCGAGCGGTGGAGCGAGTGGAGCGCACCGTCCACAGTGGAAACCGGACTGCTCGCCGGGGATGACTGGTCGGCGCGGTTCGTCGCCCCCGCCAGGATCGGCGGAATCGGGGAACGCGCGCCGATACTGGGCCGGACCTTCACCCCGCGCGGGGCGGTCGCGTCCGCGCGGCTCTACGTCACCGCGCACGGGGTCTATTCGGTCACCCTGAACGGCGTCCGTGTCGGGGACGAGGTGCTGGCGCCGGGGTGGACGAGCTATCCGCACCGGCTCCGGTATCAGACTCACGACGTCACTGCGGCGCTGAAACCCGGCGAGAACACGCTGGAAGCGTTGCTGGGCAACGGATGGTACCGGGGGCGCCTCGGCTGGACCGGGAACCGCGGCGTCTACGGTGACCGGGTCGCGCTGCTCGCCCAGCTGGAGATCGCCTACGCCGACGGGACGAGCGAGGTGATCGGCACCGACGAGCGGTGGATCGCGCGGGAGAGCGGCGTCCTCGACAACGATCTCTACGACGGGCAGCACACCGATCTCCGGACGCATCGGTCCGTTGTGGACGGAGTGGAGGTCGTCGAGGCTGATCTGTCCACTTTGGTCTCTCCGGACGGGCCGCCGGTGCGGGTCACCGAGGTGGTGCCCGCGGTGTCGGTCTCGACGTCACCGTCGGGCCGGACGCTCGTCGACTTCGGCCAGAACCTCGTCGGCTGGGTCCGGCTGAAAGTGGGGAAAACCGTTGCGGGACAGGAGATCGTCGTGCGGCACGCCGAGGTGCTCGAACACGGCGAACTCGGTGTGCGGCCGCTGCGCGGTGCGAAGGCCACCGACACCTACGTGCTCGCGGACGCCGATGACGTGGTGCTCGAACCCAGCCTGACGTTCCACGGGTTTCGCTACGCCGAGGTCACGGGCGTCCCGGAGCTGGCGCCCGCCGATGTCGAGGCCGTCGTGATCGGCAGCGATCTGCGGCGCACCGGCTGGTTCGGCTGCTCGGACCCGACGCTGGAACGCTTCCACGAGAACGTCGTCTGGAGCATGCGCGGCAACTTCCTCGACCTGCCCACCGACTGCCCGCAGCGGGACGAACGGCTGGGCTGGACCGGCGACATCCAGGTGTTCGCGCCGACCGCGAGCTTCCTCTACGACACCGCCGGGTTCCTCGGTTCGTGGCTCGCCGACCTCGCGGCCGAGCAGCACGAGGACGGTTCGGTGCCGTTCGTGATCCCGGACGTGCTGTCGGACGTGCTGTCCATCGAAACCCCGGCCGCCACCGCCTGGGGCGACGCGGCGACGATCGTGCCGTGGGTGCTGTACCGGCATTACGGGGACGTCGAGATCCTGGCCCGGCAGTTCGCGAGCATGCGGGCGTGGGTGGACCGGATCACCGCGGTGAGCACCGACGGCCTCTGGGTGGGCGGGTTCCAGTTCGGCGACTGGCTCGACCCGTCGGCGCCACCGGACGATCCCTTCGCGGCGAAGGCGGACCCCGACGTCGTCGCCACGGCGTACCTGGCGAGGTCGGCGCAGATCGTCGCGGACACCGCCGAACTCCTCGGTAAGACCGAAGAGGCGAAGGACTACGGCGCGCTGGCCGAGCGGACCCGTGCCGCGTTCGCGAACGAGTACGTCACGGCGGCGGGCCGGGTGCTGAGCGACGCGCAGACGGTGTACGCGCTGGCACTGGAGTTCGCGCTCCTGCCGACGGCCGGGCAACGGCGGAAGGCGGGGGAGCGGCTCGCGGATCTGGTGCGGGGCAACGGTTTCCGGATCGGCACCGGGTTCGTCGGCACTCCGCTCATCGCCGACGCGCTCACCTCGGCAGGCATCCCGGACCTGGCCTACCGCCTGCTGCTCGAACGGGGCTGCCCGTCGTGGTTGTACCCGGTCACGATGGGCGCCACCACGATCTGGGAACGCTGGGACAGCATGCTGCCCGACGGCACGATCAACCCCGGCCAGATGACCTCGTTCAACCACTACGCGCTGGGCGCGGTGGCCGACTGGATGCACCGCACGGTGGCCGGGCTCGCGCCCGGCGCTCCCGGGTACCGCGAGATCGTCGTGCGGCCGGTGCCGGACGCGGCGCTGGCGCACGCCTGGGCACGGCACGAAACACCCTACGGCGAAGCGTATGCGGGCTGGCACCGCGCGGACGGGAAGTTCGTCCTCGACGTCGAGATTCCGCCGGGAACGACGGCGACGGTGCATTCGCCCGCCGGTGAACGGATCGCGGTGGGACCCGGGAGGCACACGTGGACCTGGGCGGACCCGTGCGTGCCGGGCGAGCGTGCGGTCAAGACGGTTCGCGACGTGATCGACGCGTCCGAGCTGTGGGCCGAGGTCGTCGACGTCTTGGTCGAGCACGGGCTGGGCACCGACGCCGCCGACATCGCCCGCCGTTCCGCGCCCTACCTGGACGCCGAGCCCGCCGAACTGCCGGTCTTCCTGGCGCGCAAGGACATCGGCGGCAAGGGAAGTCAGGCGAAGGCGATCCTGGCGGAGCTGCTGGGCTGAACGGGTAACGATCACCGTTCGTCGGACCGTGTTCTGGCTAGGCTTCGCGCGTGAAGAGATTCGCGGTCCTGCTCGCTGCCCTCCTGCTGCTGTTCGCCCCGACGGTCGCGTCGGCGGATCCCGTGCTGGAAGGGGACACGGACAATCCGGTCACCCCGGCGCCCGCGGTCACCCGGCCGGACACCGCGCACTGCACCGTGACACTGGCCGACAAGTTCCGGTCCAACGCGCCGGACGGCTCGCAGCGCTTCTACGAAGGCACGCTCGCGCCACCGAAGGAGTGCGCGGGCCCGTGGTCGAAGGTCGTGCTCGACCAGACGGTCACGGTCAGCGGGCGGCAGTACGACCGGATCGGCGATCTCTCTATCGGCGGTACCGAGGTCTGGTGGGGTACCACAGAGGAGCCGAGCGGGGAGGGCAGGCGGCCCATCACCTACCACTTCGACAAGGATCTGACAGCCTACAGTTCGCTGCTGCGCACGCCGCAGCCGTTCCGCGGCGGGATCGGGAACTACACCTCGGCGGTCTACACCGGGGTGTACGAGCAGACCGTGACGATCACCTACTACCGGGCCGACGGCGCGCACCCGGCGCCCGCGGTGCCCGACCGCGTCGCGGGCTTCGGCCACGCCGACGCGAATGTCGGCGCGGGTACGGTCCACTTCACCGCGAAGGACCTGCCGCGCAACATCACCCGCGCCTACCTCGAGGTGACGCTGGAGGGCGGTGCCTGCGACGAGCAGTGGTTCAGTGCCGTCCCGGACGAGGTCGTCGCGAAGTACCCGAAGGCGGGACTGTGCGGGCACGGTCCGTTCCGTGAAGCCAACGCGTCGCTCGACGGCGCGCCGATCGGCGGCGTGCACACCTTCCCGCACATCTACTCCGGCGGCGTCGTGCCGACGCTGTGGCGGCCGATCGTGGCGATCGACACGTTCAGCCTGCACGCCGAGACGTTCGACATCACGCCGTTCGCCGGGCGGCTCGTCGACGGTGGCAGCCACGACCTGTCGTTCACCGTGCCGGACATCGGTGGTAGCTGGAGCATCGTGCCGACGCTGTTCCTGTACACCGATCAGCACGCCGAACGGACGTCCGGGGCGCTGACGCAGGACGACGTCGCCCCGGTGGCGGACAAGACGACCCTGGTGAAGGACACCGCTGACGGCGTCAATGCCACTGTGACCGCGAAGCGCCACGACGTCACGGCCGGGTACCTGGACACCTCCGCCGGGCGCGTCTTCACCCGCGTCGAACGGACTCGCGACTACCGCAACAGCGACGACATCACCCGGAACGCGAACGCCCAGCACCTGGTCCAGGCCGACCACGGGCAGCAGACCTCGGTGTCCCGGGTGGACGGGCGGGTGATCGCGGCCGACCGGCATTCCTGGTCCTATCCGCTGACCGTGGACGCTTCGCCGCTCACCCTGACCGACGACCAGAACTTCGAACTCGGCGGCACGGTGGACATGACGAAACAGCTGACCGACGAGACGGGTGACGGGAGTCACTGGCGCCCGAAGTCGTCGTCGCGGGAATGGCTGTGGTCCACCGGGACGCTGACCAGGACGAACGGCGTCACGACCGGGTCGGACGGCAGCTCGCGGACCCTCTACACCGGACCGGACGACCGGGGACGGCCCTACTTCCACTACGTCGCGAGCAAACACGGGCTGATCACCGCGGACCACGAGATCGGCGGCCGCTGAAGCCTCGGGTGCGTGTTCCCGTGGACCTGGTCGGGTGTCTCCGTGGGGCTGTTTCAGAGCCTGGCTCCAAGTCGATAGGCCACGTATTCACGTGCCATCCGTGCCCGCTGGGGTGCACCCGGCTCTCCGTCGGTGGACGCCCAATAGCTCCACAGTCCCGCGACGTATGCGGCGAACGACGTTAGCTGCTCGTTTGTCGCTTCGGACAGCCGCAGGTGGGTTCGCGCCCACGCTTCGGCTTCCGCTGACCGGTGGCCGGCGCCGACAAGCCGAATCGTCAAGAACGCGGAATCCACCCAGGACGCGCCGGCGGCCGGAAATCCCCAATCGATGACATGGACGGTTTCGGTACTGTCGATGATGAATTGGTCCTTGTGCAGATCGGTATGAGTGAGGCGGTCGCCGTGAACCGCGTCCGGCGCCTTCGCCTCCCACTCGATCAGTTCGCTCACGGGGAGGTTCCAGGATGCGGTCGTGCCGGGGTCGGCGTTGACGAGGTCATGCCACGAACTCCCGCCGGACCATCGATCGCTGAGGGTTCCGAATCCGTTCGCGGGCAGTTCGGCGATGCTGTTCACCGTGGCGGCGACGAGGGGAAGATCGGACGAGCCGGGCGCGAGGCTCGCGGCCCGGCCGACAATGTGCTCGAAACCGACTACGAGCCAATCTTCGCTGTCGGCCTCGATGTCCTCGTGGAACAAGACCGCCGGTGTCAATTCGAGAGCCAAGTCTCCGGCCGCGGCCTCGTTTCGTAAGAAACGCATTCGACGACTGACGCCGCGAACACCCTTGAGGAAAACCCGCTTACCGTTCTGGACATGCAGTGAAGTGGCTACGTCGCAGGTCTGGCCTTCCGTGATTGCCGTTGCCTCGATCACGGGGCCGATGTGGGCTTCTACGGCGCCACGCACAGCATCGGGAAGGTCGGCCCACGCGTAAGTGGTTGGCACATCAGTCCTCTCGGTGAAATTCGCTATCGCTTCTCTGGGTCGTTCGTATCGGTGTTCTCGTTCCCGTCCTTCCCGGAGGCACGGCACTTCTCGCCGTCGTTGCACTTCGCTGCGAGGACTCCCCACAACTCCTGATCCACGGCGTACCCCGCTTTGAGAATTTCCGTAACGGTACGATTGGTTGCTGTGGTCGCAAGCGCCGGTGACCTGTCTTCGGCATCCTGTGGTTCGTGGTCGATGAATCGACCGGCCACCTTGGTGCAGAATTCCCGATACTCTCGCGTGTACATGAGGAACGTGTGCCATCCGATGTCAACCTGTACGGAAGGCGATAGTGGTACGGTGCAGACGGCGCACGTTCCGAGGAACGCGAGAGCCTGGTCGGTTATCCTGGAGGCCAGTTCGCGATCCATGCTCTGTTCGATCTGAACACGACTGGTCAGCCGGTCGAACAGCTTTTCCGAGATCAGGCTCTGCCCGGTCTTCTCTTTCGCTACGATAGTCACAGGTGCTCCCTATTCGCATTGTCCAGTATTCCACGAGTGTCAAATCGGGATCAGCGAATACTCCTCACGTTTGTCGCCTCATCTCCTTTCGTGCGGGCGCGAGTGCCGTGTGCGCCACAGGCGGCTCTTCGTGGGCTGTGTGGAGTGCTGAGCCGGTGAACTTCTCTCCGAGTAGCCTGCCAACGACAGGCTGTGAACGGAACGGTCCAGGTGTCTACGAGGTTCTACAGATGATGGGTGCGGTGCTCCGTGAGGCTCGTCTGCGAGCTGGTGTGAGTCTTACCCTGATGGCGGAACGAACACACTTCAGCCGTTCCACTTTGGGCCATATGGAGACAGGCGTCCGGAGGGTGCAACCCGAAGTGGTTCGGGCCTACGAGCGGGCACTGGGCGTCACCGGTTTGGACGAGGACGTGAATCGCAGAGAGTTACTGATGGCCGCGGCTGGTCTCGCCGCGACAGAGCCCCTTCTCCGCTTGGTCGACGGGTTGTCCGCTCCCGCTGCTCCGGCCACGCCACGCGTCGGCATGGCCGAAGTCGACGCGGTCCGGGAAGCTGGACGCTTCGCCACGTCCATGGATTTCCGGCTCGGCGGTGAAGTGGCCGCCCGCGTGGGTGTCGAGTCCCTCCGCTGGGCTGTGAGCCTCATGGACGGCTCGATGAGCGTGGGCACCCGAACCGCGCTCTCCGGCGCCGTGGCGTCCCTCGCGGACCGTGTCGCGTACTCGTTGCACGACTCGGAACGCCGGACACAGGCATACAGAGCCGCGGCACTCGCCGTACGAGCTGCACGTGAAGGCGGCGATCCGTCGCTGCGCGCTCATGTACTGATCGATATTGCGTCTTTCACGGCGAAAACTTCGCCCGGTGACGGCGTGAGCATCCTGCGGGCCGCGCTGTCCGATAAGGACATTTATCCGCTGGAACGTGCGAACATGCACTACGCCAGTGCTCGGATGCTGGCCAATGACGGTCGTCCCGGCGAAGCCATGGGGTGTTTCGAAACAGGGGAGAAACTGGCAAGCCGCGCCCCTCATGCCGAACCGCCCCCGTCGGTGGGCTTTCTCCGCACTTCGGGTCACCTGGACTCGGTCGCCGGGGGTGTGCTCATGCGTATCGCCCAGACGATGAACAGGCGGCGGGCCGTGCCAGTGTTCGAGGAGGCCGCCGCGAGGTTGACGAGCGCGTTCGACACGTTCGGCCAGGACAGAAACCGCGCCAAGGCGCATCTGCTTGTCAAGCTCGCGCGAGTGAGGATCGGTCAGGGCGAGTTCGGCGAGGCCGCTAGCCTCGTCGATCAGGCGGAGTCACGGGCGACGGAAGTCCGGTCCGGCCGTCTCCGGACGTTCGTAGCCGAGCTGCGGGACGAACTCGCGCAGGTCACCTGATCCAGGCCGACTGGCGAGACGGGTGACGGGAGTCACTGGTGCCGTATGTCGTCGTCACGGGAATGGTTGTGGTGCACCGGGACGCTGACCAGTACGAAGGGCCTCGTAGGCCGTACGGGCTAGTGGGGTAGTGTCGGGTCCATGGGGAGTCTCCGCACGCGTGTCCTCGGCTGGGTGGGGCGTCGTTACCTTGCGCGCCAACAGAAGAAGGGCTTCGACCTGTCGAAGATGGCCTTCCTGCCCGACGCGGCACTAATGCCGTTGAAGCGGGAGGGCCTCGATCCGCTGCCCGAGCTCGGCGCCAAGCGGGCAGAGGCGCCGATCAGCAAGCTCGACCTGCCGTTCGGGATGAACGCCTGGCTGGTGACCGGGTACGAGGAGGCGAAGGCCGTCCTCGGCAAGGCGAACGGTTTCAGCAGCGACTTCACCAACCTCGTCGGGAACGCCGGGGTGACCGAGGACCAGAACCCCGGTGGCCTCGGCTTCGCGGATCCGCCGGTGCACACGCGGCTGCGGAAGCTGCTCACGCCGGAGTTCACCATGCGGCGGCTGTCCCGGCTGACCCCGCGCATCGACGAGATCATCGCCGAGCAGCTCGACGCGATGGACGCCGCCGAGGGCCCGGTCGACCTGTGGACGTCGTTCGCGCTGCCGATCCCGTCGCTGACCATCTGCGAGCTGCTCGGGGTGTCCTATGAGGACAGGGCGGATTTCCAGCGGCTGAGCACGGCCCGGTTCGACCTGTTCGGCGGAGCCGGGGCCTCGCTCGGTGCGATGTCGGAGTCGCTGTCCTACCTGCTCGAGATCGTCAAGAAGCAGCGGGAGCAGCCGGGCGACGGCCTGCTCGGCATGCTAATCAAGGAGCACGGCGACGAGATCGACGACCGCGAGCTGGCCGGGCTCGCCGACGGCGTGCTGACCGGCGGCCTGGAGACGACCGCCAGCATGCTCGCGCTCGGCGCGCTGGTGCTGCTGCGCGACGAGGGCGCGATGGCCGCGGTGCGCGGGGACGACGACGCGGTGCACCGGTTCGTCGAGGAGCTGCTGCGCTACCTCACGGTGGTGCAGATGGCTTTCCCGCGGTTCGCCAAGGAGGACATGGAGATCGGCGGTGTCTCCGTCAGCGAGGGCGACATCGTGATCGTGTCGCTGTCCGGTGCCAACCGCGACGCCGCGCTCGGTGACGGCATGGAAAGCTTCGACGCGGCCCGTGACCCGTCCTCGCACCTCGCGTTCGGCTACGGCATCCACCGGTGTGTCGGCGCCGAACTGGGCCGGATGGAGCTGCGGGCCGCGTATCCCGCGCTGATCCGCCGGTTCCCGAACCTGCGCCTCGCGGTCGAACCGGACCAGCTCGCGTTCCGGAAGGTGTCGATCGTCTACGGCCTCGACGCGCTCCCGGTGCTGGTGCGTTAGGACCGGCCGCCGCCGTGACGTGGCGGTGACACCGTCTCGTTACACAGGGCGGCATGGACTTCGCCGGACGGGTTCCCGAGGACAAGGCGCGCCTGCCACCTGTCGTTCGTGAGTGGCTGAAACGCTCCGCCGAGCAGGCGGATCCCCACGACCGGCAGCCCTACGGGCCGTTGCTGGGCACGGACTTCGCCCGGACCCCGGTGCGTTCGCCGCAACCGGGGGGACAGGCACCGGTCGATCTGTTCGCCGCCGCCGACCGGTTCACCGACGACCAGGTCCTGACGTTCCTGAGCGTGGCCAAGGACAGCACCCAGCTGAGGGAACTGCTCGGGGTCCCGCTCGTGGTCAGCGACGAGCGGCTGTTCGAGTACCTCGGCGCCCGTGGCCTGCTGCCCGAACCGCCGGGCCCCTCGGTGTCCGCGACGCCCAAGGACCAGCAGATCGCCGGCCGGACCATCACCCGCTGGTCGGACGACGACATGGGGTACGTCTCGACCTACGAGCGCGGCACCCCGGCGGAACTGACGCGCCGCCAGCGCGAGGCGAACCGGTCGGCGGCCTGGCGGATGCTCGGCAATCTGCTCAGCATGGGGGACCCGACCGGGAAACCGATCACCGGCTCGGCGAATCCGGCGGTGGCACCACGCCGGGGCGGGGCGTCGGGAGTACCCGCGACCCACGTTCCGGGTGCCGGGCGCCCGGCACCCGAGGCGCCGCCCGCCCCAGCCCCGCGTACGACATCGCATCCGGACGCCGCCCGGCCCGAACATCCGGTGCCGACCCTGCGACCCGCGCAGGCGGACTACACCCCGCCCAGCCACCAGTTGCCTCCGCACATCGAGCCGGAACATCCGGCCGACTACGCGGGCAATATCGGCAGCCACGGCGAGCGGGTGGTGGAAAAGCAGATCGCCGACCTCCGCCCGAACGCGGAACCCATGTCCGCCAAGGCCGCCGGGTTCGACCTGTTCGAAGGAGCCACCACGGTCGCGGTCACCACGGAGACGAAAGGGGGCACGGTCATCGTCGACCGGCGGATCAGGGGCGGCGAGTGGATCCAGGTCAAGGGGATCAGCGAGGCCCGGCCCGAACTGGTCGCCGCCAACGTCAAGAGCGCGCTGGAACGGGCGGCGAACGCGCTCAAGAGCGGCAGGCAGAACGCGTTCGAGCGGACCGGCCCCGGCACGGCCTACCGCACCTCCTACGCCGGGCCGCCGGACAAGGTCACCATCCTGCTCAAGCTGGAGACGGGCGCCGTCGACAAGGCGGTGCTGGACGCGGCGGCGCGGGCGGTCGAGAAATCCCCGCACACCACCGAGCTGCCGCCCGTGTCGGTGATGATCCTGGGCAACTAACGCACGCCGCGCGGGCGGAACTGGACGCTGATGCGCGGCCCGGCCGTCTTCGCGGTCTTCGGGATGGCGTGTTCCCAGGTGCGCTGGCACGAGCCGCCCATCACGATCAGATCGCCGTGCCCCAGCGCGTACCGGAGTGTTTCGCCGCCATCGCGCGGCCGCAGCGCGAGCTGCCGCGGCGCGCCGACCGACACGATCGCGACCATGGTGTCCTCGGTGCGGCCTCGGCCGAGGTCGTCCCCGTGCCAGGCGACGCTGTCGCGGCCGTCGCGGTAGTAGCACAGCCCGGCGGTGCGGAACGGCTCGCCGAGCTCGGCTGCGTAATGCTCGGACAGCGTTTCCCGTGCCTCGGCCAGGATCGGGTGGGGGAGCGGTGCCTGTTCGCCGTAGAAGCACAGCAGGCGCGGCACCGCCACGACGCGGTCGTACATCCGGCGCCGTTCGGCCTGCCACGGCACGTCCCCGGCCAGCCGGTCGAAGAGCTGCTCGGCACCGGTGAGCCAGCCGGGCAGCACGTCGATCCACGCGCCCCGCCCGAGCGTGGTGCGGCGGAGGTCCGTCAGCGGGCCGAGCGTCATCGGCCCGGCCGTGTCGAACAGCGAAGCCTGGAGCGGTTGTGCCATGAGCCCACTGTAGCGCACGGATCGAACAGGTGTTCGCATCTGGGCCTGTCTGGTTGTTCGTGCCCCTGTCGCACCAGCGATCGGCGAAACTCCCGCGATGTTGGGCGGAGCGGCGGACTCGGCGCTGCATGCGGTGGGTCCGGGGCGTGTGTCGTGAACGCTCCGTTCGGGACGTTCATCGTCGGCAACGGAGCGTTCGCGACATCGGGCGAGTTTCCGCTCAGGACCTCCCTGCTGCCGGGGGGGCGAGCAGGGCGTGACCGGCCGGTGTGGGGAAGCTGAGCGGAAGCAGCTGCAGCGCCGCGAGTCCGGCCACGAACACCGGTGCCCACCACCACGTCCGGCAGCTGCGGCGTCCCGCGGCGTCCGTCGGCGCGTGCGGCCACAGTGCCTCACGGACCACCCGCCAGCACGGCGGCTCGGGAGTACTGGCGCGGCGCCACGCCGGCCCGTCTGGACACATCCACGCTCACGGGTGCCTGCGAAAGGCACTGGGGTTAAGCGAAAGAAGCCGTCCGGCCCCTTGCCGGTGTGCCGTGCGTCTCGTACAGTCTGCTCCCGGGTCCCGTCCGTGAATGGTCTGGACCCTTGACCACAAACCCGCCGCCCTGAGTTGTCCAGGAGGTTGGCACGTGCGCAAAAGGCTTCGCGCAGGCGGGGTTCTCATGGCGGTGATCGGTGGTCTGGCGGTGGGCGCCCCCGCGGCGTCGGCCCAGGTCGGCGGGGGCGGCTGGATCGCCGATTCGCCGTCCTACAGCACCCAGCAACGGGGCTGCGGCAAGGCATCCGGGTCGACGTTCTCCCTGACCTGTTCGGACACCAGTGGCGATCAGCGCGCCGAACGCCGGTACGCGACCTACACCGGTGGCACGCATCAGTTCGAGGGCTACTTCAAGATCACCAGCATGGGCGGTTCGCGGATCAGTCTCAAACAGACCTTCCGCGACGCCCCCACCGCGGGCCCGTATTTCATGCTGGCCGTGGAAAAGGGCGGCAGGCTCTACGCCGTGCACGGCGGGGACACGATCGCCAGTGGCGCCACCGTCGGCACGTCCGTGCGGGTCAACACGATCAACCAGGTGGGCAAGAACCATCAGGTGTACATCAACGGCTCGCTGAAACAGACCGTGGACAGCCCGGACGGGAGCTACTACGACAAGTTCGGCACCTATCGCACGGCGAGCGGGGCGGGCCCGATCACCGCGGAATGGAGCAACATCAGGTTCTGGCACAAGTGAGCCGAGTGAGGGAAGCGCGGGCGGCGCCGCCGGTCACGACGGCGGTGCCGCCCATTCCGCCAGCGACGTCCACGCGCGCAGTTTCAGGCCGCTGGTGAAGCGGCGGGGTTTCCCGCTCACCGGGTCGTCGAATTCGAGCGTTTTCGCCAGCAGCTGCAACGGCCGCGTGAAATCGTCGAGCGGAGTTTCGGTGAGGTCCGGATAGAACGTGTCGCCGAGGATCGGGACGCCGAGACCGTTCATGTGCACCCGGAGCTGGTGGGTGCGGCCGGTCGCGGGGGCCAGCCGGTACCGGCCGAGCCCGTCGCGATGCTCCAGCAGCTCGATGTACGTCTCGGCGTTCGGCTCTCCCGGAATCTCTTGTGCGGCAAGGACTCCGCGCTCCTTGACGATCCGGCTGCGCACGGTCGCCGGCAGGCGCAGCGCGGGGTCGTACCGTGCGATCGCCTCGTATTCCTTGCGTACCTTGCGATCCCGGAACAGTGTCTGGTACGCGCCGCGGGTTTCCGGGGTGATCACGAACATCACCAGGCCCGCGGTGACCCGGTCCAGCCGGTGGGCGGGACTCAACTGGGGCAGGTCGAGTTCGCGGCGCAGCCGCACGAGCGCGGTCTCCAGGACGTGCCGTCCGCGCGGGATGGTCGCGAGGAAATGCGGTTTGTCGACCACCAGCAGATGTTCGTCGCGGTGCACGACGGTGACGTCGAAGGGGACCGGCACCTCGTCGGGCAGGTCGCGGTGGAACCAGATGAACGAGCCGGGGGCGAACGGCGTGTCGACACCGAGCGGCCCGTCCTGGCCGAAGATCCGTTCCTCGCGCAGCATCTGTTCGATGCGGTCCGGTTCGAGCCGGGGCAGCCGTTCGACGAGATGCTCCAGCAGCGTCCGCCACGGGCCCTCGTCGGGCAGTTTGAGCCGAGCCGGGTCCAGCCCGTGGCGGGGCGGCAGCGGCGGGCGGAGCTTACGTCTCATCGTGGGACGAGGATAACCGGGCGCGTGATCAGCCCTGCCGGTAGCGGGCGACGTAGCGGGCCTTCGCCTCGGCGTCGGCGGCCTCGGCGAGTTCCGCCCGCCGCCGTCGCCCGGTGCCGTGCGGGAAGCCGTGCTTGGTGAGCCGGTGCTCGGCGCTTTCCTCCATGTAGGCGCAGGAATAGAAGTACGCGACGAGCGCGGCCATCAGCACCAGCGAGAGCCGGAGGGTGAGCGAACCCGGCAGCAGGAGCCACACCAGGCACAACGGGGCGATCCCGACGGTGCTGCGGGCCACGTGGCGCGTCTTCCAGCGCGGGCCGGTGATGTCGTGCAGCACCCAGGGCGCGTACCGCTCGGGCAGGCGGCCGCCCACCGCGTACCAGAACCAGCGGAACACACCCGGTCGTGGCCGATCCATCGGGATCCTCCTCTCGCTACGGTTTGATAATACGCTAATAGTTAGCACACTAATCATTAGTGTCGCCAGAACCACGGTAGGGTGGGGCCGCAGCACTGATGACGAGGACCGAGAGGTACGTGGTGGCGGACATCGACCTGGGTGAGGACCCGCTGAAGCTGGACCGGCAGGTGTGTTTCGCGCTGTCGGTGGCGTCGCGCAGCGTCATCGCCGTCTACCGGCCGCTGCTGGAGCCCTACGGCCTGACCCACCCGCAGTACCTGGTGATGCTCGCGCTGTGGGAGCGCGAGCCGCGTTCGGTCAAGGAGCTGGGCACGACGTTGCGGGCCGAACCGGCGACGCTGTCGCCGCTGTTGAAGCGGCTGGAGGCGATCGGGTACGTCACACGGGGCCGGAGCCGTTCCGACGAGCGGCAGCTGACCGTCGAGCTCACCGCGAAGGGGCGCGCACTCCGCAAGGAGGCGGAGAAGATCCCTTACCGCGTGGTCAAAACGCTCGGTATGGAGGTCGGTGAGCTGGAGGCGCTGCACGCCGTGCTCACCCGCGTCATCGACGCGACCGCCTGAGCTACCGCGCGAGCGACCCGAGGGTCGAGGTGACCACGCCGCACACCGTGGCCTCGTGCGCGGTGAGGTAGAAGTGGTCGCCCGGGTAGACGTGCCGGGTGAACGGCCCGGTCGTGTGCTCGCCCCAGCGGTCGAGGAGACCGACGTCGACGTGCGGGTCGGCGTCGCCGGTCAGCGCGACGACCGGGCAGCTGAGGTCGGGCCCTTCCTGGTAGACGTACGTCATCGCGGCGTGCCAGTCGTTGCGCAACGCGGGCAGCACGAGTTGCAGGATCTCGGGGTGGTCGAGCACCTCGGGGTCGGGGCCGCCGAGCGCCTTCGCCGCCGCGATGAGGTCCTCGTCGTTGTCGAACGACCGCCCGCTCAACGGAAGACGCGGCGCGCGCCTGCCGGACACGAACAGCGCCACCACCCCGAGCCCGCGCTTTTCGAGCAGCCGCGCCGTCTCGAACGCGACGCTCGCGCCCATGCTGTGGCCGAACAGCGCGGGCGGTTCGCCGAGTTCGGCGACGAGGACGTCGGCGATGCGCTCCGCCATGCCCCGCACGTCCGGGATCAGCGGTTCGGCGAACCGGTCCTGCCTGCCGGGATACTGCACCGCGAGGACCTCGGCCGCGGGCGCCAGCGCAGTCGCCATGCCCCGGTAGAACCGCGCCACCCCACCGGCGTGCGGGAAGCACACCAGGCGTGTCCCGGCCTCCGGTGCGGGCAGGTACCGGCGCAGCCACTTCGCGCTGTCGGCGACAGCCGTCATCTTCGTCCCCCTGTCCTGAGCCGTCTCGCCCATTGTGCCGAAGACGGGTGCGGAATTCCGTCCGGCGTGGCGCGTTGCACCCTGCGGGGGCCGCGAGGGGCGCGGCTCCGCGAGAGGAGCCTGCGACGTGGCGGAGCTGAAGATCAGGCTGGGGGTCGCGCCCGCGGCGGGGACCGGACCGGACGGGTTCGCCGGGCTGGCGGAAGTGCTGGAGGAGGCCGGGGTCGATTCGCTCTGGCTGTCCGAGCTGATCTATTCGCCCGAGGTCGATCCACTGATCGGGATGACCCACGCGCTGGCCCGAACCAGCAGGCTCAAGGTCGGCACCGGCGTCGCGATCCTGCCCGGCCGTCATCCCGTCCTGGTCGCGAAGCAGTTGCTCACGCTGGCCGGGCTGGCGCCGAAGCGGGTACTGCCGGTGTTCGGGCTGCGCCCGGCGCGACCGGCCGAGCACGACCTCTTCCCGGTGCCCGCCGGACGCCGCGCGGCGGTGTTCGACGAATCGCTGACGTTGCTCCGCGCGTTGCTGGAGCAGGACGAGGTGACGTTCTCGGGGGAGTTCTTCCAGGTCGACGGCGTCCGGCTGGGGCCGCGTCCCGCCAAACGGCTGGATGTGTGGCTCGGTGGCACCGCGCCCGCGGCGCTGCGGCGCGCGGGCAGGCTCGCCGACGGGTGGCTGGGCAGTTTCCACACCCCGGAGCAGGCACTCGCCGCGCGCCTGGCTATCCAGAAGGCCGCCGCGGAAGCGGGCCGGGAGATCGAGGAGGACCACTTCGGGCTCAGCATGGTCGTGGCGGCCAAAGGCAGGCCGGACGAGCTGACCGAGGTGGCCGCGCGCCGCCGTCCCGGCGTCGATCCGGCGGAGCTGGTGCCGGCGAGTTTCGCCGACGCACGGCGGCTGATCGAGCGGCACATCGAAGCGGGGATCACGAAGTTCGTCATCCGGCCCGGGTACGGCGGCGACTACCGGTACTTCCTCGACGACTTCCTGACCGAGTTGGCGCCGTTGCAGAACTAGCGCGCCGGGTCAGTTCACGCCGTCGAATGTCAGTTGCCGGGTGTGCCGCGGCATCAGCAGCAGCGCGACCACGATCAGCGCGCCGACGGCGACGAGCGCGAGGAACACGTGGTGGGTCGCGTCGGCGAGCGCGCCGCGGACGTATCCGGCGGCGGGGGAGTTCCCGGCGTGGCCGCCCAGCACCAGGCTCGTGGCGTCCACACTGGACGGCAGGTGCCCGGCGACGTCGGCGGGCGGATGGGCGAAGCGGGCGGCGAGGGTGGCGTTGGCGATGGCGCCGAACACCGCCGCGCCGACCGCGCTGCCCAGCGAGCGGCTGAACATGTTCGTCGCGGTCACCACGCCGCGGCGGTCCCAGCCGACGGTGGACTGCACGGCGACGACGGTCGGGCTCGAGCAGAGGCCGAGCCCGATGCCGAGCACGAACGCGGCGGCCGCGGCCTGCCAGATCGACGAATCCGCGTCGAGGAACGTCGTCGAGACCACGCCGGCGATGACGAAGACGCTGCCGATCAGCGCGGTGTCGCGGAAGCCGATGCGCATGTAGATCCGGCCGGACAGCGACGCGGCGATCGGCCAGCCGATGGTGAGCGCGGCGAGCGCGAATCCGGCGACGAGCGCGCCCTTGCCGAGCACGCCCTCGGCGTAGGTCGGCAGGTACGAGCTGAGCCCCATCATGAGCGCGCCGACGACCACGGCGACGAGGTTGCCGCCGACGAGGGTGCGGCGGGTGAACACCCACAGCGGCAGCACGGGTTCGGCGGCGCGGCGTTCGACCAGGACGAACACGACGAGCAGGACCATCCCGGCGCCGAAGATCGCCAGGCTCGGGACCGAGGCCCAGCCCCACGCGACGCCGCCTTCGAGCAGGCCGAGGATGATCAGGGAGCAGGCGGCGGTCAGCAGCGCGGCCCCGGGGTAGTCGATGCGGCGCTCACGGCGTTCCACCTTTTCGGTGAAGTTCCGGTACAGCATCCACGCCGCGGCGGCGCCGAGCGGCAGGTTGATGAAGAAGATCCAGCGCCAGTCGAGGTACTCGGCGAACACCCCGCCCAGCGTCGGCCCGACCACGGAGGCGACCGCCCAGACGCCGGCCACGTAACCCTGAACCCTGGCGCGTTCCTCGACGGTGTAGAGGTCGCCGACGATGGTCATGCTCATCGGCTGGACCGCGCCGGCGCCGATGCCCTGCACCGCGCGGGCGGCGATGAGCACCGGCATGCTCCACGCGGCGCCGCACAGCACGGAGCCGAGCAGGAACGTCGCGATGCCGAAGAACATCACCGGGCGGCGGCCCAGCACATCGGCGAACTTGCCGTAGAGCGGGACGGTGACGGCCTGGGTGAGCAGGTAGATCGAGAACAGCCAGGGGAACTGGGAGAACCCGCCGAGGTCGCTGACCACGGACGGGACCGCGGTGGCGATGATGGTGCTGTCCAGCGCGACGAGGCCGGTGCTCAGCATGACGGAGGCGAGGACGGGGCCACGCTCCGAACGGAGACCGACCGCTTTCCGTGTGGCTGGTGCCTCGGTGGTCATCGGCGATGTGCTCCTCGGGGCCATGGCTGGACTAACTACTTTGGCTAAGCAAGCATTCCACGAGACACCCGGTTGGCGGCACTGATTTATCGGCTTCATCGGCGGCCTTCCGGTCAAGATGGAGGGATGCGTACTTGGGTGCGGGCGATCGGGCGGGGCTGGGTCGTGCGGGACGGGGTGCCCGGTCCGGACGTCGACGAGTTCGCCGAACCGGACCGGGTGGTCGCCGCGCTCGCCGGGCCGGACGCGGCGGGGGACACGCTGCTGGCGGTCCAGCACCCGGCGCGGACCCCGGCCGCGCTGGCGCACGGCCACACCGTGGCGGAGGCCCTTCCCGCGGCGCGGGCGGCGCTGAAACGGCTGATCGCCGAGCACTACGTGCCGATGTCCGATTTCGTGGCGCTGTACCGGATCGAGGGGCCGGACGGGGCCGCGGCGGGGGTGCTGTGCCTGGTGGATCCGGCGGAGGTGGGCGCGGACGGGCTGGCGAGGGTCCGGCACACCGAGGAGGTCTACCCCGAGGTCGTGGCGGAACGCGCCGCGATGCTTGCCGGGCTCGGCTGCGCGACCAGCGCGGCGATGCTGGTCCCGGCGTCGGACGGCGCCGAGCTGACGGCGCGGGTGGAGTGGGCGTGCGAGTCGCTCGGCTCGCCTCGTCTGTCCACTTCGGACCAGGCGGGTCGGCGGCACGAGCTGTGGGTGGTGCCCGGCGGCGCGGTGCAGGAGTACCTGCTGGCCTCGATCGCGGCCGGGGAACTGCTGGTGGCGGACGGTAACCACCGCGTCGCCGCGGCCAGGGACGCCGGCCGGGGCGCGTTGCTCGCGCTGGTGACCGCCGGGCCGCGGCTGGAGATCGGCGCGATCCACCGGGTGCTCGCCGGCACCGGTCTCGACGTGGCGGCGCTGTCCGCGCGGTGGCGTGCGGCCGGTCTCGACGTCCGCCCGTCGGACGGGGCCGCGCCTTCGTGCCCCGGCGCGGTGGTGGCGGTCGCGGGGGAGACGGCGGTGCGGGTGACGCTGCCGGTGCCGGACGGGCCGGGGCCGGTGATCGACCACGACGTCGTCGAGCGGGTGCTGCTCCGCGAGGCACTGGGTGTGGACCCGGACGGCCCGTCGGTCCGGCCGCTGCCCGCGGGACGTCCGGCCCCGCCGGACGCCGACGTCGTGCTGTTGCTGGCCCCGGTGCCCTTCGCCGACGTCCTCGCCGTGCACGCCGCCAACCGCCGGATGCCCCGCAAGGCCACCTACTTCACCCCGAAACCCCGCAGCGGCCTAGTCCTCGCCGACCTCTGAGCCCTCCCCGCCCCGGATGCCGTCAAGGCCACCTCACGGGCGTCAGACGCCCGTAAGGAGTCCTTAACGGCACGTCCCCTGGAGTACGTGACCGGGATGGCTGCGTGCCCGGTGGGTCCTCGGGTGTGTCCGGGGCCGGGGTGTCGCGGGGCGGCTCGGGTGCCGCGGAGCGGGCTGGCCGGTTTCCGTCGGTCCCCGTCCGTACTGTGTTGGGTAGGGGGCCTCAGGGTGTCCTGAATCTTCCGTTCATTCCTTCAGCGTGTCCCGAACGGAGCGTTCGCGACGTGGGGCCGCGAGCCGGAGGTGCCGCGGGACGCCCTTGTCACACCACGGCCGCCCCGAGTGTGCAACCTACGCCGTGAAGGCCTCCTTACCGGCGCTGAGTGCCGGTAAGGAGGCCTTCACGGCCGGAGCGGCGCCGGAGGTGAGCACGGCCCGGAGCGGAAGTCCCAGCGCAGGGGCGTGCGGCGGCTTACGATCGGGGCGTGGATCTGCCCGTCATGCCGCCGGTGCGGCCGATGCTGGCCAAGGCCGTGCACGAGGTGCCGCGTGCGGCCGGGCTCAGCTACGAGCCCAAATGGGACGGTTTCCGCTGCGTCGTGTTCCGCGACGGCGACGAGATCGAGCTGGGGTCCCGCAACGACCGGCCGCTCACGCGGTACTTCCCGGAGCTGGTGGAGCTGCTGGCCGCGGCGCTCCCGCCTCGCTGCGTCGTCGACGGCGAGGTCGTCGTGGTGACGCCGGGCGGGCTGGACTTCGAGGCGTTGCAGCTGCGGTTGCATCCGGCCGCGTCGCGGGTGCGGAAGCTGGCGGCGGAGACACCGGCGAGTTTCATCGCGTTCGACCTGCTGGCGCTCGGGGACCGGGACCTGACCGCGGAGCCGTTCCGCGAACGCCGCCGCGCGCTGGAAGGCGTCCTCGCCCACGATCCGGACGGCGAACTCCAGCGGGTCCACCTGACCCCGCTCACCGACGACGCCGATCTCGCGCAGGACTGGTTCACCCGTTTCGAGGGCGCGGGGTTCGACGGCGTGATGGCCAAGCCGGCCGATCTGCCGTACGAGCAGGACAAACGGGTCATGTGGAAGGTCAAGCACGAACGCACCGCGGACTGCGTGGTGGCCGGATTCCGCTGGCACAAGGACGGCGAGAGCGTCGGCTCGCTGCTGCTGGGCCTGTTCGACGACGCGGGCACACTGCACCACGTCGGCGTCGCCAGCAGTTTCACCGCGGCGCGGCGCCGCGAGCTGGTCGACGAGCTGAAACCGTTGCGGGAGAACGCCCTCGAAGGGCATCCCTGGCGGACGTGGGCCGAATACGAGCCGGATCCGGGCCGCAAACCCGGCGCGATGAGCCGCTGGGCCCCGCAGAAGGACCTGTCCTGGGAACCGCTGCGGCCCGAATGGGTGGCCGAGGTGCGCTACGAACACCTGCAGGGCGGCCGGTTCCGGCACGGCGGGCGGCTGGTCCGGTTCCGGCCGGACCGTGAACCCGCGTCGTGTACCTACGCCCAGCTGGACGAGGCGCCACCCGCCGAGCTGGCGAAACTGTTCGGGGAGGCCCGCGATGAGTGACGCGTTGATGCTCGACGTCGACGGCGTCGAGGTGAAGATCACCAGTCCGGACAAGGTGTATTTTCCGCAGCGCGGCGAGACGAAGCTGGATCTCGTCCGCTACTACCAGGCCGTCGCGGGCCCGCTGCTGGATCGGCTCCGCGATCGCCCGCTGCTGCTGGAGCGCTATCCGGACGGCGCGGGCGGCAAGAACTGGTTCCAGAAGCGCGTGCCCAAGGGCGCGCCGTCCTGGCTGAGCACCACGGTCGTCTCGACGCCGAACGGCACGACGAGCGACGCGCTGGTCGCGAAGGATCTGGCGCACATCCTCTGGGCGGTCAACCTGGGCTGCCTCGGTTTCCACGTATGGCCGTTCCACGCGAGCACGCCGGAGGTGACCGACGAACTGCGTGTCGACCTCGACCCGTCGCCGGGCATCGGTTTCGAGCAGCTGCGCGAGGCGGCCGGGCTGACCAGGGAGTTCCTCGACGAGCTGGGGATCGAGGCGCGGATCAAGACGTCGGGTTCGCGTGGTCTGCACCTCTACGTCATGCTCGAATCCCGGTGGGACAGCTATGAAGTGCGCGCCGCCGCCGTCGCGCTCGCCCGCGCGCTGGAGCGCCGCCATCCGGAGCGGATCACCGCCCAGTGGTGGAAGGAGGAGCGCGGCGCGCGGGTGTTCGTCGACTTCAACCAGAACGCGCCGCACAAGACGGTCTTCGGCGCGTGGTGCGTGCGGCCGAGGGCCGGCGGGCAGGTGTCGACGCCGATCGGCTGGGACGAGCTGGACACCGTCGAGCCGAACGAGCTGACGCTGAGCACGGTGCCCGCGCGGGTGGCCGGGCGCGGCGATCCCTGGGCCGGTGCCGGTGACCGTCCACAGTCGATCGAACCGCTGCTCGAGATGTCACGCAAGGACATGGCCGACGGGCTGATGGACGCGCCGTGGCCGCCGGTGTATCCCAAGCAGCCCAACGAACCGCCGCGCGTGGCGCCGAGCCGTGCGAAGAAGGACTCGTGAGCCCTTAGCCGAGTGGCAGATCGAACGAGAGCTGCCCGGCCTGCCCGCGCGTGCACGCCGGGGGAGCGGGCAGGGTCGATACGCAGGCGGGGCACGGGGCCACGTCGGACTCGGTGAGGTCCACCGGCGTCCAGCTGCGGGATTCGCGGTCGCCGCAGGCCGAGCGCCGGTAGCGCAGGTCCTCGGACCTGGTCATCAGGTGCGCGACCGGGTGCTCGTCGGGCAGCGCGCCGACGAGGTACCAGCGCGGCGTGCCGGTGAGCGGGGTTCGGGTACTCGCCATGGAACTCCTCCGGGGAGGCTGGTTCGACTCGTACGTCGTTCGCCGCGTCCCAGTGTCCGTCGTGGACTCCGGATTTCCGCGCGTTTGCCCCGCTTCGGCGTGTCAGGCTTGACGACTCAGGAGGGTTCTTCGACGTAGCGCAGGACGTGCAGCATGCCGCGCTCGTCGACGGTGTCCGCGTCCTCGGCCCGGCAATCGGCGAGTGCGGAGTGGACGGTCTCGGTGTCCATTCCGGACCCGATGAGCACGAGTTCGGTGCGGCGCGGGCGATCCGCGGGCCAGCCCGAGCGGTCGAACCGCACGAAAGCGCCGACGGTGTGCAAGCCGAACCGCGAGCGGGCGCCGTTCGGCCCGAAGTCGAGGTGGCCCTTGATCCGGTAGATCCCGGCGGGCCGCCGTTCCAGGAACTCGATGAACTTCCGCGGCGCCAACGGTTGGCCGCTGGTGAACGTGACACTCTGGTACGCCGCGTGCAGGTGCTCGGAATGATCGTCGCCGTGCGAGTGCGCGTCCATCGCGCGCAGGTCGTCGAACGACAGCTGCCCGGCGCGTTCGCGGGGTTCGGGGTCGAAGAACAAGGTCGGGTCGACGCGCCCGTGCGAGGTGGTCAGGACCGGGATCCGCGGCGCCAGCTCCTCGACGGTGCCGGTCACCTTGGCGAGATCGCCGGCGCCGACGCGGTCGGCCTTGTTGAGCACCACCAGATCGGCGACGCGCAGGTGGTCGGCGAGCTCGGGATGCCGTTCGCGGGCGGCCCCGAACTCGGCGGCGTCCACGACCTCGACCAGCCCGCCGTAGCGGATGCCGGGGTTCTCGCTGGCGATCATCAGCCGGATCAGGTCGCGTGGCTCGGCGATCCCGCTGGCCTCCACCACGATGACGTCGATCCCGGCCTCGGCGCCGGAAAGCCGCCCGAGCATCGCGTCGAGCCCGCTCGCGTCGACGGCGCAGCACAGGCAGCCGTTGCCGAGCGAGACCATGGTGTCGACCTGACCGGCGACCGCGAGCGCGTCGACGTTGACGCTGCCGAAGTCGTTGACCACGACGCCGATCCGCACGCCCTGGCGGTTGGCGAGCAGATGGTTGAGCAGGGTCGTCTTGCCCGCGCCGAGAAAACCGGCGACGAGGACCACGGGGATCCGCTGTGTACTCACCGGCCGTCCTTTCGCGTCGCCGTCACCGTGGCGGCGACTTTAGTCGCGGACGGCCATCGGCTGCTCGCGGCCCGCCGGGTGCCACCGGAAAGGTGAACCGGATCACGAACGGGGAATCACCGCCTTCCGGCGCGGAAAAGTGATTGTTTTTCGCCGGGCTGTATTCGGCTCAACGACAATTCGTGGTGACCGCGTTCGGCGGAGTGCCGTTGCCGGCGCTCGCGGGTACTCTTCGCCGTCTGGCCGGATTTCCCCAGCGTGCCAAGGGTTCTCGGAATCGGAGAGTGGTCGGGTGTGACGACGACGGCGTCCATGCGGGTGACAACCGAGCGGGCGATCGCCCGGCCGGGGAAAAACGGCGAACGCGCTGTGGAATTCGCCGAGGCGGAGGAATTCGTCCGGCAGTGCCACGCCGAGGGCCTGTACTCCGGCGAGCGGCCGGCGCGCCGGCTGGCCCGGATCCGCGCCGAGATCGAGCGGACCGGGACCTATCGGCACACCACGGCCGAGCTGACCTTCGGCGCCAGGGTCGCCTGGCGCAACGCGGCCCGCTGCATCGGCAGGCTGTACTGGCGCGGGCTGCGGCTCCGGGACCGGCGAGACGTCTCCGGCACCGCCGCGATCGCCCGGGAATGCGCACTCCACCTGCGCGAGGCCACCCGCGGCGGGCGGATCCGGCCCACCGTGACCGTGTTCGCCCCCGACACCCCGGCGGCGCCGGGCCCGCGAATCTGCAACGAGCAGCTGATCCGCTACGCCGGGTACGAACTCGACGACGGCTCGGTGCTCGGCGACCCGCGCTACGCGACGTTCACCGAGCGGGTCCGCTCGCTCGGCTGGCGTCCGCCCCGGCGCCGGAGCGCGTTCGACGTCCTGCCGCTGCTCGTCGAGTCGGTACCCGGCGAACCGCGGCTGTTCACCCTGCCGCGGGACGCGGTGCTGGAGGTGCCGTTGAGCCATCCCGACCACGCGTGGTTCGCGGGCCTGGGCCTGCGCTGGCACGCGGTGCCCGCGATCAGCGACATGCCGCTGGTGATCGGCGGCGTCCGCTACCCGGCCGCCCCGTTCAACGGCTGGTACCTGGGCACCGAGGTCGGCGCGCGCAACCTCGCCGACGCCTGCCGCTACGACCTCTTGCCCGTGATCGCGGAGCTGATGGGCCTGTCCACCGCGTCGGAGCGCACGCTGTGGCGGGACAGGGCACTGGTGGAACTGACCCTGGCGGTCCAGCACTCGTTCGACGCGGCCGGGGTCACCGTCGCCGACCACCACACCGAGTCGCGGCGGTTCCTCGACCACCTGGCACGGGAGGAACGCGCGGGCCGCCGCTGCCGGGCCGACTGGAGCTGGATCGTCCCGCCGTTGTCCGGCGGCCAGACCGCCGTGTTCCACCGGTACTACGACGAACCGGATCCGGCACAGCGCCCCGCGTTCGTCCCGCCCGGCTGAAACTGGGCGTCCGATCGGCGGATTGACTCGTGTGGGTCACGCGCCGAGGCACCACACGAGGGACACTGTGAGTATGACCGCGGTCCTCGTCGCCTACGCCGGCAAGACCGGCGGCACCCGGGAAATCGCCGAGGTGATCGCCGCCGTGCTGCGCGAGCACGGCCTCGACGCGCGGGTGCGGGACGCCGCAGACGTCACCGGAGTGGAGGAGTACGCCGCGGTCGTGCTCGGTAGCGCGCTGTACTTCCACCGCTGGCGTCCCGAGGCGGTGCGGCTGCTGGAGAACAACGTCGAGGCGCTCACCCGGCGCCCGGTGTGGCTGTTCCACAGCGGGCCGTGCGGTCCCGGCGCGAGCACCGTCCGGGTCAGCCTGCCCGCGCGTGTGGCGCTGCTCGCCGCGCGGATCGACGCCGAGCGCACGGCGACGTTCGGCGGCCGGCTCGACCCCGGCCGGGCACGGGGTGTGGTGGCGCGGTTGTTCGCCTCCGGCCGCCGGGCCGGGGACTTCCGGGACTGGGACCGCATCCGCGAATGGGCGCGTGACGTCGGCAGGCGAGTACGCACGCGCGTCCCGTTGTGACGGATTTGCCTTGTCCTACCGGTATTTCCGGTCGGGGGCAAGATCTTGCCCCCGGCTCGCACCGGGTGTAGACCAGGCCAGGGGGAAACCGGCGGCGAACGGGGGCCTGGCGTGGCGAAGACGGAGACGTCCCGGCGGCCGTTGACCCCGGACCAGCGCAACTCCTTCCTCGCCGCGTTGCTCGGCTGGAGCATGGATTCCTTCGACTACTTCCTGGTCGTGTTCGTGCTGGCCGACATCGCGAAGGACCGTTCGTTCGGCGCGAGCGCGACCCAGCTCGCGTTCATCACCACCGCGACACTGGTGATGCGGCCGGTCGGGGCGCTGCTGTTCGGGCTGTGGGCCGATCGGGTGGGCCGCCGCGTCCCGCTCATCGTGGACGTGCTGCTCTACTCCGTCGCCGGGGTGCTGTGCGCGATCGCGCCCAACTACACCGTGCTGCTGCTCCTGCGGTTCGTCTACGGCGTCGGCATGGGCGGGGAATGGGGGCTCGGCGCGGCGCTGGCGATGGAGAAGATCCCGGTGGCGCGGCGCGGGTTCTTCTCGGGACTGCTCCAGGTGGGCTACTCCTTCGGCTATCTGCTGGCCGCGCTGGCCTATCTGCTGTTCCACTCGGCGCTGGACCTGCACTGGCGGTGGATCTTCGTGCTGAGCATCCTGCCCGCGCTGATCAGCCTGCTGATCCGGGCGCGGGTGCGGGAATCGGAGGTGTGGGAGGCCACGCGGGAGAAACTGCGCGTGACGCGGACGTCGGTGAAGGACGTCCTGCTCGACCCGAAGGTGATCCGCCGGTTCTTCTACCTCATCCTGCTGATGACGGCGTTCAACTGGATGAGCCACGGTACGCAGGACGTCTACCCGAGCTTCCTCAAGGCACACGAACACGGCGGTGCCGGGCTGGCCGCGTCCACCAGCACGTGGATCGCGGTGCTGTACAACATCGGCGCGATCATCGGCGGGGTGACGTTCGGCGCGCTGTCCGAACGACTCGGCAGGCGCCGCACCATCGTGCTCACCTCGCTGCTGGCGCTGCCGATCGTGCCGATCTTCGCGTTCGACCACGGCGCCGGGATGCTCGCGCTCGGCTCGTTCCTGATGCAGATCATGGTCCAGGGCGCGTGGGGCGTGATCCCGGCCCATCTGACCGAGATGTCCCCGGACGCGATCCGCGGATTCTATCCCGGTGTCACGTACCAGCTGGGCAACCTGCTCGCCGCGCTGAACCTGCCGATCCAGCAGGCCATCGCCGAGTCGCAGGGCTATTCCGCCGCTCTACTGTGGACGGTCGTGCCCACACTGCTGCTGGTGGTGGTCCTGACCGCGTTCGGCAAGGAGGCCAAGGGGATCCGGTTCGGCGGCGAGGCCGTCGCGACCGCCCCGGTGAGCGGTGCGAAGAGCTGACCGCCACAGGTGCGTCTTGCCGTAGGTCGTCGCAATGGCCTGGTCGAGCCAGCGGCGGCGGACGTCGTCGAGCAGCGGGAGTACGGCGGCGAAATCCGTCTCGTCCTTGGGACGCGGGTGCGCGGCCTTGTAAAGGAGTTGAATCTCCGGCACCAGGTAGGGCACGCTGTCGGTTCCGAGTAGTCCGATCTCACCGATTCGGCGGCGTAGCAGGGGATTTCGCCGCGAAACCCAGTCGTCACCGTCGTTTTCGTCGAACATGATCTGGAGCCGCCAGGGACTCGTGGAGGTGGGGCGGCACCAGACGTCGTGCACGGCCGCGGGCAGGATCTCGCCCGGCCGCCACGGGCGCAGCACGCCGGGCGGATCGGCCGCCCACCACTGCCAGCCGTCGAGCGCGGCCTGGACGGCGAGCTGGTCGCGGCGCAGCAGGAGCACGTCGAGATCGGCGTGTTCGCGCAGCCGTCGTCCGGCGAACAGTTCGAGCGCGTAGCCGCCCGCGATCCACCACAGGACACCGCTCGCGCGGAACAGGTCCGCGGCCTCGGCCGGGCTCGCCGGGTCCCAGGCACCCCACGGTTCGCGGATCTCCTCGGGCATCCGGGCTCCTCTCGCGGCCGGGGTTTGACTTGAAGGGTACTTGAAGTTTTAGCGTCGGCGGCGGAAAACACCAAGGGGGAAGGAGAACGCCGTGGTCGTGACGGCGGAAGAAACACCGGCGATGACGCCCCAGCTGTGGCGGGTCTGCTGGGTGATCGTGTTCGGCGCCTTCGCCGGCATGCTCGACACCACCGTGGTCAACGTCGGCGTCGACACGCTCGTCCGCGATCTCGGCACCGGGCTCGGCGAGGTCCAGTGGGTGTTCACCGCCTACCTCATCGCGCTCGCGGTGTCGCTGCCGGTGTGCGGCTGGCTCACCCGGCGGTTTGGGGCCGGACGGCTGTGGCTGCTCTCGCTGGGCGCGTTCACCGTCGCGTCGGGACTGTGCGCGCTCGCCGGGAACGTCGGCTGGCTCATCGCGTTGCGGGTACTGCAGGGACTCGCGGCCGGGCTGATGGTCCCGGCGGGCCAGACGGTGCTCGGCGAGGTCGCCGGACCGGCGCGGCTGGGCAGGGTGATGGCCACGCTCGGCATTGTCGTGAGCCTCGGCCCGGCGATCGGCCCGCTCGCCGGTGGCCTGATCCTGCACTCGCTGAGCTGGCCGTGGCTGTTCCTGATCAACCTCCCGATCGGACTGGCCGGGATCCTGCTCGGCCTGCGGTACGTACCGCGGGGCGAGCGCGGGACCGCGCATCGGCCGGACGGCGTCGGCTACCTGCTGGTCGGCACCGGGATTCCCGCGGTGATCTACGCGGCTACGGCGTGGGGTGAGACCGGGACGCTCGTGGCGCCCCGCGTGGCCGTTCCCACCCTGGCCGGGATCGTCCTGCTCGTGGCGTTCTGCGTGCGCACCCGGCGTCGTGAGCACCCGTTGCTCGATCTCGGCCTGTTCCGGAACCGGGCGTTCGCGGTCGCCGCGGCGACGACCTTCTTCACCGGGCCCGCGATGTTCGGCGGGATGTTCCTGCTGCCGCTGTACTTCCAGTTGCTGGGCGGCAGCGACGTCGTCACCACCGGGCTGCTGATGATCGGCCTCGGCGCCGGGGCGGCGATCGCGCTGCCGTTCGCCGGGCGGCTCACCGACCGGTACGGCGGCGGCCTCGTGGCGCTGTGGGGGAGTGTGGCCATGCTCGCGGTCACGGTGCCGTTCGCGGTGGCGGACCTGCCGGTCGACGGGGTGTTCGTCCAGGTTCTGCTGGTGCTGCGGGGAATGGCGTCGGCGTTCCTGATGATGCCGGTCGGCACGGTCGCCTTCGCCGCGGTGACCCGCGCCCAGCTGCCCGACGTCACGGCCCAGATCAACATCGTCATGCGCGTCGGCGGCGCGGTCGGGACGGCCTTGTTCGCGGTGGTGCTGGCCAAGGCGCTGCCCGACGGCCCCGCGACGGCGTTCCGGACGGCCTTCGCCTGGCTCACCGGCTGCACCGTCGCGGCCGTCGGGCTGACCGCCTGGCTGTGGCGAGTGCGCCGGGCCGGGCGCTGAAGGACGCTTTCAGTGCATTGACCGCGCTGAAGGACGCCTTCGGTGCATCGAGCGCACCGAAGGC
>NZ_JBHYIK010000008.1:44067-48812 GCF_042739735.1 Amycolatopsis sp. NPDC059027
GCGGTGTGTCTGTGTCTCTGTTTGTGTGTGTCTCTCTGTGCTGTTGTGTTTTTTTGTGTGCCCCCCCACCTCAACCCCCCACAACAACCCACTTGGAGGGGCGTCAGTCGCAGTGGCCCAGGGGGCTGTCGAAGGTGGAGCCACCGGTCGCGCCGCCCCAGCGGACGCACTTGCCCGACGCGGTGGCCTTCACCGGACCGGCGAAGTACGCGAACGAACCGGAGTCGGTGACCCGCGGCGAGCCCTGGACCTCCAGATAGGCCGAGGTCTGCGTGGCCGTGCCCGCCGACGCGCTCTTCATCGTGCTGACGCAGTTCTGCCCGGTGCTCGCGTTGTAGGACAGGTAAACCGTGCCCGCGGTGCCCAGCGGAGCCGAGTCGATGACGCCGAACCCGCCGCCGCACACCGGCGCCCCGAGCGTGGCTTCGGTGACCGTCGACCATCGGATCGTCTGGTTGGCGTTGTACTCCGGGCCCGCTTCGTACAACACACCGACCGAACCGGTGGCGAGCTGGACCATGTCCGAATACGCCGCGTCCTCGCCCCACACCAGCACACTGCGGTCGTTGTTCGTCCAGTTGCCGCCCTCGTCGAACGACGAGTGGACGCGCAGCTGCTTGCGACGGTCGCAAGTGGACGGTCCGGCGAACAGGATCCGGTCGTACTTCCCGCCCGCGTCCACCGCGCTCATCCGCGCCGTCGAGCCCTGCACGGTCGGCGTGATCAGGTCGTTCTCGTAGGTGAACTTCTGCGTGAAGCTCGCGCCGCCGTCCGCGCTGATCGCGTAGGCCCGGTTGCGGGTCCCGTCCGCGAGGCACTTGTTGTCCTTGTTGGCATCGTTGCGCGCCGCCGCGTACACCCGGCCGTCGGCCAGTTCGGTGACGCTGATCTCCTGCGGGTTCATCGCGTCCGTCATGCTGACGTCGGTCGCGCCGCGGTGCCAGTCGACACCGTTGTTGTCGCTGTAGATCAGGGAACCAGTGCCCTTGTCCCCGGTCGAAAAGCTCATCCCGGCGACCAGCCGCCCGGCGTGCGCACCCCGCGTCAGCACGATCCCGTGCGACGGCCCGGTCGCGAGCCAGCCCGGCGCGGACGGGAATCCCAGCTGCTCCGTCAGCACCTTGGGTGTCGTCCAGGTCTTCCCGTCGTCGTCACTCCACTGCACCCGCGGAACCCGCCCGCACGCCGGGTTCTTCACGCACTGCATCGTCGACAGCAGCACGATCCGGCCGGTCGAGGGCACCACGATCGGCACCGGATTCCCCTTGGTGTCCCCGAAACCCCGGATGACCACCTGCGGCGCGCCCCAGGTCTTCCCGCCGTCGGCCGAACGCTTCACCACCAGATCGATGTCCCCGGCGTCGTTGCAGAACGACGCGCCCCCGTTGCGGCCCTCGGCGAACGCGAGCAGGTCGCCGCTGCGCGCCTTCACCACCGACGGAATCCGGAAGCAGTCGTAACCTTCCGTTTTCTCCTTGTACACCACGGTATTGCCCACCGCCGCCGAAGCGGGCGGCGCCGTGGCCACCCCGGCCAGTGTCATACCCGCCACCACCGCGGCCAGCGCGACACGGATGATCTTCACAGTCAGGCTCCGTCCTGAGCATCGCGAACCCCTTACCCACCCGAGGATCCGGCGCACCCGTACAAGAGCCGTACATTTACTAATCCGGCCAAAAGTAGGCGGACACGGGCCGCAGTCGACCTGCTCATAGGTACCCGTTTCCGCCGTGACTGTGGTCGGATTAGTAACAAACGGCGCAGTTCGTATAACGACCTATGCGCTCAGGCGAAGATCGCCAGCGTGCAGAAACCGGTGGTGGCGACGAGAAGCGTGGAGAGTAACCCGAGCAGGAGTGCACGGCCGCCGGTGCGGATCAGGACGCCGATCCGGACGGCGCAGCCCAGGCCGAACAGGGCACCCGCGAGCAACAGTGTGGACGCGATCTTCGCGACGTCGAGCACGGTGCCAGGGAGGATTCCGGTGCTGCGCACCACGACCATCGCGAGGAAGCCGAGGACGAACAGCGGCACGAGCGGCGCGCGGGCGCCGTCGGGGCGCGTCCGGTTGCGGTTCTCGGTCACGCTCACCAGCGCCACCATCGGCGCCAGCAGGACGACCCGGCTGAGCTTGACCACGATCGCGATCGCCACGGCGCCCGCGCCGGCGGGGGTCGCCGCCGCGACCACCTGCGCCACCTCGTGCACGCTGATGCCCGCCCAGCTGCCCAGGCGCAGCCCTTCGAGCCCGAAGGCCTTGCCCAGCAAGGGGACCGCGGCGATCGCGATGCTGCCGTAGCAGGTGACAAGGGCCACGGCGGTCGCGACATCGGAGTCCTTGCGCTCGACGACGCCTTCCATCGCCGCGATCGCCGAGGCGCCGCAGATCGAGAACCCGGTCGCCACCAGCAGCGCGAGTCCACGCGGGACCCGGATCAGCTTGCCGATCCCGAGTGTGCCGACGAAGGTCACGCCGACGGTCAGCACGACGGCGAGCAGGGTGCCGGGGCCGAGTGAAAGCACGGCGGGAAGCGCGAGCTGCAGGCCGAGCAGGACGACCCCGGCGCGCAGCAGCCGTTTGGTCACCCGCGCGATCGCGTGGCGGAGATCGTCGGTGAGCACGGGAAGCGACCCGGCGATCACGCCGAGCACGACCGCGACGGTGAGCGCGCCGAGGACGGGCAGGGCGGAGCTGATCAGGTAGGCCACCGCGACTCCCGCCGCGGTGACGGCGAGTCCGGGGAGGACCGTTCTGGGGCGCGTCGTCGTCATGCTTTCCAGCCTCGCCCCGCGACGGGCCGCGCGGTAGCCGTCAGCAGGCGCTGAGGTCATACACTTGGGCTATGACCACACCCGATCTCGACTCGCTCCGCCTGCTGGTTTTCGTCGACGAACTCGGCAGTATCGGCCAGGCGGCGAACGCGCTGGGCATCGCGCAGCCGTCCGCGACGAAGCGACTGTCCACACTGGAACGGCGGCTCGGGCTGGCGTTGCTTAGCCGCAGCCACCGAGGATCGGGGCTCACCCCGGACGGCCGCGTCGTCGTCGGCTGGGCGCGCCGCGTGCTGGACGAGATGAGCGAGCTGCTCACCGGCGCGGAGGCGTTGCGCGCGCAGCGTGAGGCCGAACTCCGGGTCGCCGCGAGCATGACGCTCGCCGAGCATTTCGTGCCCGCGTGGATCGGTGAGGTCAAACGCGCCCACCCCGACCGCTATGTCGGGCTGGAGGTGGTCAACTCCGAACACGTCGCCGAACTGGTGGTGCAGGGCAAGGTGGACCTCGGGTTCGTCGAGTCGCCGGGCCCGCTGCCGGGGCTCGCCACCCGGAAGGTCGCGGCGGATCACCTCGTCGTGGTGGTTCCCGACGGGCATCCCTGGGTCCGCAGGCGCCGTCCGCTCACCGCCGCCGAGCTGGCGGCGACACCGCTGGTGGTCCGCGAGCGCGGCTCCGGGACCCGCGAGACCGTCGACGCCGCGCTACGCCGCGCGGGGGCGGGCGCGGTCACGCCGCTGCTGGAGCTGGGATCGGCGTCGGCCGTGCGGAACGCGGTGATCTCGGGTGCGGGACCGGCGGTGATCAGCGCGCTCGACGTCGCCCGCGAGGTCGCCGACCGGCGGCTCGTGCCGATCGCGGTCGACGGCGTCGACCTGAACCGCGCGCTGCGTGCGGTCTGGCCCGCCGGGCGACGGCTGACCGGACCCGCAGCGGAGCTCCTCGCCCTCGCGATACGCCGCTGACCTGCGACCTTGCGTACCGAATAGCGGCGATATATCGTGGTCATGTCGGCGATAGTCGCACGATACGAAAGGGGACAGCTCATGGAGCGATCAGCAGGTTTCGGCAGGATGTTCCGCGGCTTCGGGGAGCGCGGCGGTTTCGGCTTCGGGCACCCGGGGCACCCCGGCCGCCCGGGAGGCCCCGGTCACGGCCCACGGGGGCACCATGGCCCGCACGGTCATCACGGGCACCCGGGCGAGAACCCGGATTGGGGGCCCGAGGACGGCTTCGGCCCGGAGTTCGCGCGCGGCGGGCCGCCGCACGGGCCGGGCTTCCCGCCGCCCCCGCCTCCGCCACCGCACGGGCCCGACCCCCGTGGCGGATTCCCGGGTTTCGGCGGATTTCCCGGCTTTCCGGGTGGTGGCCCCGGCGACCCGCGCCGGCACGGCGGCTGGTTCGGCGGTGGTCCGTGGCAGGGGCGCCGCGGCCCGAGCCGTCCGGTCCGGCCCGCGGTGCTGGCGCTGCTCGCCGAGGAGCCGATGCACGGTTACCAGATCATGCAGGAGATCCGCCGCCGCACCGACAACGAGTGGCGGCCGAGCCCCGGCTCGATCTACCCGATCCTGCAGCAGCTGGAGGACGAGGGGCTGGTCCGCACGGCAGGGAACGGCGGCCGCCGCGTCGCCGAACTGACCGAGGCGGGCCGCGAGCACGTCGCCGGTCGTGAGGAGGAGTTCGCCGCGCTGTGGGAGAGCGACGCCGCCGAGGTGCCGGGCGCGGACCGGTTCCAGGCGCTGTGGCGCCAGCTCGGCGAGCTTTCGGGCGCGGCGTCACAGGTCGCCTACACCGGCAGTGACGCGGAGTTCGCCGAGGTCAAGAAGGTGCTGTCGGAGGCGCGCCGCAAGGTGTACGAGGTGCTCGCCGCCGCTGAGCCGGAGGACGACCTGTCCTGACCACAGCGGTGGGGGGGTGGCGAAGAAGCGCGCGCGAGAAGAAAACCAGGTTGAGTGTCTGGATCAGGCGGTGGT
>NZ_JBHYIK010000008.1:48822-69888 GCF_042739735.1 Amycolatopsis sp. NPDC059027
ACTCAGAATCCCTCGATGTGGCATTCACGGACCTTCAGGTCGGGGGTGTGGCGGGCGGTCGAGGGGCGTCCCAGCCGAGGTGGGCGGACACCTTCGCCGCCGCGGCGGCGGTCACCTCGCCCGCCTCGTCGAGCCGGTGTCCCAGCCGCTGCGCCGGAGCGGAGATGTTGAGCGCCGCCACCACCCGGCCGCGGAAATCGCGCACCGGGGCCGAAACGCCGACCAGGCCTGCTTCGAACTCCTCCCGCACGCGGGCGTAGCCGTCGCGGCGGCACTCCTGGATCTTCGCCCACAGCTGTGGCAGAGAGTGCACTTCGGACAGTGCGGAGTTCTCCCCCAGCCGGGGAAATCGGACGTACAGCTCGTCGGGGCTGGCGTCGAGCAGCAGCACCCGCCCGGCCGAGGTGCGGTGCGCGGGTACGCGCCTGCCTTCCCAGCCGGGCACGCGGAACGAGTGTCCCGAAACCGAAAGCAGCGTCAGCACTTCCTGGTCCCGCAGGACACACAGGTGGCTGGTTTCTTCGAGATCCGCCGAAAGCGCGTGCAGCACCGGCTCGGCCGCGCGGAGCAACCGGTCCTCCGCGGTCCGCGCGACCAGGGAGAACAACCGCCAGCCCAGCCGGTACTCCAGGGTGTCCGGATCGCGTTCGACGACGCCTTCTTCGGCGAGTGCCTTGAGCGCACGGGAGACCTGGCTCTTCTCCCGGCCGGTCAGCCGGGCGAGCCGGACCACGCCCAGCCCGCCCGCTCGCTGGGCCTCGGCGGAGGCGAGCGCTTCGAGCAGGTCGAGGTCGCGGCGCAGACCGTGCCCCGGGTGGCGGGCCTCCTCGCCCGCTCGCGGAACCGTCATGGCCGCAGCGTAGCGAGTTGGCGGCAGCGCAACGCGCGTTGCGATGTGCCCGCGGGCCTTGCCCCGGCGTCCGGCGGATTTCTAGGTTCGGCCCTGTGAAGATCGTCGACATCACGCTCGACCGGCTGCGGCTCGAACTCGACCCGCCCCTGCTCGCGGCGTGGGATCCCGAGCCCCGCACGCGTTTCGACGCGACGATCGTGCGGGTCCACACCGACGAAGGTGTCACCGGGATCGGCTCCGGGGACACGATGGCCGGGTTCGAGCAGGTCCGGCATCTCTTCGTCGGGGAAGACCCGCTCGCCATCGTCCGGCACGTCAAGGCCATCGAGACCGCCAACTTCCACGGTGGCCGCTACTGGCCGCTGGAGGCGGCGCTGTGGGACATCATCGGCAAGGTCGCCGGGCTTCCGGTTTCGGTCCTGTTCGGAAACGCCGCCCGCGCGCTGCCCGCGTACGCTTCGTCCGCCGAGCTGAAATCACCCGAGGCCCGTGTCGAGTCGGCGTTGCGGGCGAGGGAGGCCGGTTTCCGGGCGACGAAGATCCGGATCGACCGCGACCAGGTGGCCGAAGGCGTCGCCGCGGTGGCGGCGGTGCGGAACGCGCTCGGCCCGGACTTCGTGATCATGGCCGACCTCAACCAGTCCTGGCGGATGGCAGGGGACACCGCGGCGGCCTCGGATCTGGCCAAGACCAGAGGGCTGGTGCGCCGACTGTCCGAATTGGACGTCTTCTGGGTCGAAGAACCCTTGCCGTACGAGGATGTCGACGGTTTCCGTACGCTGCGTGCGGAGAATCCCGGCCTCCGGATCGCGGCGGGGGAGATGCAGCACTCGCTGCCCGAACTGCTGCGGTATCTCGAACACGACGTGCTCGACGTCTACCAGATGGACGTCGTGCTCGCGGTCGGCATGCACCGCGCGCGGACACTGGCCGAGCTGGCGCGGCTCAAGCACCGCGCGTTCACGCCGCACAGCTGGACCAACGGCATCGGCATGCTCGCCAATCTGCACGTCGCGGCGGGCGTCGGCGGGGGACCGTACTTCGAGTTCCCGTACGACCCGCCCGGCTGGACCCCCGAACGGCGCGATTTCATGCTCGCCGAGCCGCTGATGGTCAACGCGGCCGGTGAGCTGGAGGTTCCGGCGGAGCCGGGGCTCGGTGTCGAACTCGACGAGGAGGCGGTGGCGCGATGGCGGATCTAGGGGCGGGTTCGGCGGGGTGGTCATGCGGCTGAGCGTGGAGCCGTCCGGGCGGCTGGAGTTCGGCCCCGGTGTGCTGGCCGAGCTGCCGGAGTTCGTGGCCGCGCTGGGCCATGACCGGGTCTTCGTCGTCACCGACCGCGGGCTGCGGGCGGCGGGGATCGTCGGCAGGGTGGAACGGGTGCTGGCGGACTTGGAGTACGTGGTCCACGAGGACATCGGGCCCAATCCGTCCACTGTGGAGCTGGACCGTGGTGCCGCGCGGTTGCGGCGCTTCGGGAACGCCGCGGTGGTAGCGCTCGGCGGCGGTTCGGCACTCGACGCGGCGAAGGGGATCTCCCTGCTGGCGGGGAATCCGGACGCCGTCGCGGCGGACGCGGACGCGTTGTGGTCCGCTTCGGACGGACTGCCGATCGTGGCCGTGCCGACGACGTCCGGGACCGGCGCGGAAACCAACGGCTTCGGCGTCGTCGAGGACGTCTGTGCCCGCCGGAAAGTCTACATCGGACATTCGTCGGTGAAGCCGAAGATCGCCGTGCTCGACCCGGAACTGACCCTCGGCCTGCCCGCGCCGGTCACGGCCGCGACGGGTCTGGACGCACTGGTGCACGGCATCGAATCGCTGGCCTCGCGGGGCGCGAACCCGATATCGGCGGCCTACGCGACGCAGGCGGTTTCGCTGGTGAGCCAATGGCTGCCGGCGGCGTACCGGGACGGTGCCGATCTCGAGGCGCGATCCCAGCTGATGCTCGGCGCGCACCTCGCGGGTCGCGCGCTGACGGTGTCGGGACTTGGCCTGGTGCACGGCATCGGGCACGCGCTCACGGCACACACCGGGACACCACACGGCGTCGCACTGGCCGCGGTGCTGGAGGAGGTCATGACCTTCAGCGCTTCAGCGGCCGCGCTCGCCTACGAAACCGCCGCACGGGCGATGGGTGTGTCTTTTGTGGACAGTGGACCGCTCGCCGCCGTCGAAGCCGTGCGGGAGATTTCGGGGACGATCGAGATCAAACGCCCGCTGCGGGACCTCGGCGCCTCCCGCGATCTGCTCCCGGCGATCGCCGAGGCGGCCGTCGCCGACGCCGTCACGAAGAACTCCCCGCGCCTGCCCACCGCCCCGGAAGTCCTCGACCTGCTCCACTCCGTCCACTGATCATCGCGGCCGAGCGCCCCAATGTGGCATTGGGTGCGTTGGACGCACCGAACGCCACATTGGGGCGCATGGGCCGCCTCGGGAACGGAAGCGTTCCGGCTTACTGCTTCATGCCGTGGTCGATGGCCTCGATGATGCGCGGGCGCAGCTCGGCGGCGCTGATGATCGCGTCGACCGAGCCGACCTCGACGGCACGCTGGATGCTGTGCACGCGGTCGAACTCCGCGGCCACCTCGCCCAGTTTCTCCGCGCGCACCGAGGACTGCGTCTCGGCCAGTTCCGCGGTCAGCGCCGCCCGTTCGGCGCCACTGGCCTCCTCGACCCGGCTCTGCAGCGCGACCACCCGCGGGTCGTTCGCCGTGCGGGTGTTGACGTCGTGGGTGAACACCACGGCCGCCGCCGGGGCACCGCCGAGCACCGAGGCGAACGAGCCTTCCAGCGCCAGCACCGTCATGTTCGGGTTCAGCGTCTTCGAGAAGACCACGAACGCACCGCCGTGGTACCGCGAGATCACGGTGAACACGATCGGACCTTCGAAGTTCACGATCGCGCGGCCGATCTCCGCGCCGTACTCCAGCTGCAGTTTGCGCAGCGACTCCGGCGAGCCGTCGAAGCCGGACAGGTTCGCCAGCACCACCAGCGGCCGGTTCCCGCTGGCCGCGTTGATCGCGCGCGCCGCCTTCTTCGACGAGCGCGGGAACAACGTGCCCGCGGTGAACGCGTCAGGCCCGTCGGTGGGCGGGAAACCGCGGCGGGGCACCGACCGCGATTCGATGCCCAGCAGGCAGACCGGCCACCCTCCAATATGGACGTCCTGCACCGCGGCGGTGTCCGCGTCCGCCATGCCCGCCCAGCGTTCCAGTACCGGATGGTCCTGATCGGACAGTGCGCGCATCACGGTCCGGATGTCGAACGGCTTCTTGCGGTCCGGGTTGTGCTCGGCCGAGAAGATCTGGCCGACCGTCGTGAAGTCGCTGCCGACGACCGCGTGCGGGAACACCGAGACGTCCCGGTCGAACGGGTCCGCCGTGGTAGCGCGCCGTGGCGCCGCCTCACCGGGAACGACGTAGGTGTGGTCGTAGTGCGACATCAGCACGTCGCGTGCCGCGCCGAGGTTCGGCGCCCAGTACTGCGCCTGCCCGTTCGGCCCCATCACCCGGTCGTAACCACCGATGCCGAAGTTGTCCTCGGCGGAGACGCCGCCGGAGAAGTCCAGCGCCTGCTTGCCGGTCAGCACCATCGCCGAATCCGGCGTCATCACCAGGATTCCCTTGGTGTGCATGAGCATCGTGGCCTCGGCGTTCCAGTACGGCTGGGCACCGACGTTGATGCCGGAGACGACGACGTTGATCTCGCCGCCCGCCTGGGTGAACTCGACGATCCGCTTGAGCGCCGCCGCGACCCAGTCCATGTTCTCGGTGCCGGAGTCCATGGAGATCCGCGCGCCGGAGGACAGCGCGAACCACTCCAGCGGGACCCGCATCCGCTCGGCGAGGTCCAGCGCCGCGATGACGCGGGAGCACTCCGGTTCGGACAGCGCGCCCAGCGACTTCGTCGGGTCGCCCAGCAGCACCACGCGGGTCACGCCTTCGGGGTACCGCCGGGTCGGCGTGCTGACCACCCCGGCGACGATCGCCGCCTTGTTGTGCCCGCGCGGCCGGTCGACCGGGACCAGGACGCCGTTCTCCAGGTCGTGCTCGACGAAGCCGCCCTGGTTCCCGGCGAGCATCGAGGTCAGCTCGTACGGGTACACCGTGTTCCTGGCGCTCGCGCGCAACACCTTCTGCCGGTAGTCGTCGAGCGGCTCGACCGGCTCGACCGACGGCTCGCCGACGGTCAGCACGGCGCCGCCGGTCGCGTCGAACGAGACGCGCACGGCGACCTTCTTCAGCTCGCCCGTCCTCTCGTCGCGCTGCCGCGCGATGAACAGGATCTCCTCGAGGCCGGCACCCGCGGTCGTCGGCAGCACGCGCCCGGCGATCATCTCCAGCTCGGCGCGGGTCAGGCTGCTCGGCGGCCAGACGTAGACCACGATCCGGTTGGTGCTGAAGCGTTTCTTCGACGGACGCCGCGCCTGGGCGCGCCGGATCGAGTCGAGGCAGGTGGTGATGGCGTCCTCGGCCGTGGGCAGCGCGACCAGCCTGCCGTCGTGCTCGCGCAGCTCGGTCAGGTCGCGCACCTGCGCGAAGGCGACGAGGCGGTCGTCGGTGGGATTCTCCCGCGCGACGCACCGGAAGAGGTAGATCTCCTCGTCCGAGGACGGCAGCCGGGTGAGGTCGAACTTGCTCAGCCGCTCCAGCTGCATGCGCTCCGCGATGTAGGGGTGCAGGCCGCGGATCAGCCGGTCCTCGGTCATCCCGGTCGTCGTTCCGTCCGTCGCCGGGCGGAACGTGAAGTGGTGGTGCATCACCGCGCCGCCGCTGCCCGCGACGGTGGTGGTGAGCCGGCGCACCTGGCCCGGCAGCGGGTGCGCGCCGATGACCTCCTGCAGCGCGGCGGCCATCGCGTCGAAGTCCTCCGGCTGGTCCTCCCAGGCGAGGTAGATGTCGGCGTCGACGGTGCCGTTCTCACCCGCCAGCTCCGCGAGCCCGCCGAGCGCGCTGCCCAGCGCCTCGAAGGCCACCGCGGCGGAGACCACACACGAGCCGGCGCGCTCGGCGACCACGAACGTGTAGCCGGCGTCCTGCTTGGTGCGCACGGCGGTGAGGCCCTTGTTGCCGTAGTACCGGCGGGTCAGCACCTCCAGCATGACCGCGTTGTCCAGATGGTCGCGGTTGAGCCGTTGCCCGAGCACCCGCACCAGCGGCTCGGTGCTGCGTACCATCTTGGCGATCCGCTCGCCGCGGTCCGGCGCGTCCGGGTGCTGGTCGAGGTGGCGCAGGTGCCTGCGGACCTCGGCATAGACGCGGGCGCGGGTGCGGCGCAGCAGCGGCTGGGCGAACCAGCGGAACACGATGCCGCGTGCCAGGTCGGACACCGCGGGGAAGCGCACCTGCGTGGCCGCCACCAGCCGCTCCAGCGCGAGCCCGGCGGGCTCCCGCAGCGGGTCCGCGGGCGGTGCCTCGGTGATCCACTGACGCAGCAACGCGGAAACGACGGCCACGTCCGAGGACGCGCGCTGCTGGGCGAGGAAGATCCGGAAGACCGCCTCCTCCAGCTCCGGCGTCCGCTCGAGATCGGTCACCCCGTACTGGCCGAGCACCTGGCGCAGCCGCGCCTGGAACTTCTCCGGCAGCCCGGCACGCTCGACGTCGAGGCTCTGCAGATAGGTGTGGAAGTACTCGCGGGGGCTGTGCACCGGCGTGTTCGGCTCGATGTCCTCACCGGCGGGCTTGTTCCGGGTCAGCTCGGACAGCTCCGCGAACACCGACAGCAGGCCGAGCTCACCGTCCAGAAGCTGTTCGGGGTCGGCGAGTTCGGCACGCGCGGCCAGGTAGTCCGACAGCGTTCGCGGGTCGACGTCGAAGCCGAGCAGCTGGCCCCGGAGATCCTGCAGGCCGCGGGCGGCCCGCTCGGCGGCCGAGGTGCTCATCCGCAGGAGAGGCAGGTCGACCTCGGCGACGGAACCGTCCTCAGTGGACTCGTCGGTGGTGTCCCCGTCGGCGAGCGGTTCCAGGCGCATCAGCGGCGCGCCGGTCTCGACCTGGCTGCCGACCGAAACCGGGCATTCCCGCACGCGGGCGCGGAACGGCGCGCGCAGCACCGTCTCCATCTTCATGCTTTCCAGCACCAGGATCGGTGCCCCGGATTCGACCTCGTCACCCACCGAAAGCGGCGTCGCGACGACGAGTGCGGGAGCGGGGGAGCGGACGACGCCACCCTCGTCACGACTGACCCGGTGCGTGACGCCGTCGACCTCGACGAGGTGGATCGGCCCGTGTGTCCCGGTGACGAGACGGAACCGCGTGCCGTTGACGGTGATCTGCCCGCTGTGCTGGTCGAACCGCTCTATCTCGACGTCGGCGGGCTGGAAGTCCCCGCCGCCGCTGACGCCGACGCGGAAACGCTTCCGCCCCACGCGCGCGACGCTGACGCGGTAGGCCACGCCGCGGAGTTTCAGATCGAGCGGGCGGCCGCTTTCGTGCTGCACCTGGGGACGTCCGCCGTGCGCGGTGGCCAGCAGCCGCTGCCGGGCGACGTCCTCCTCGTCCTGGTAGGCCTCGATCGCGGCCGCGGCCAGCGCGATCGCCGAGTGCCGGTGCGTGACCAGGTCGCCGTCGGCGCGGACGCGGTCGATCCAGCCGGTGTCGGCGCTTCCGTCGATGACCTCGGGCCGGTCGAGCAGGTCGAGCACGAAGCTCTTGTTGGTCGCGCCGCCCTCGATGATCACGGTGGTTTCGGCCATCGCCCGGCGCAGCCGGGCCAGTGCCTCGTCACGGTCACGGCCGTAGGCGATGATCTTGGCGATCATCGAGTCGAAGTCGGCCGGGATGGTGTCGCCCTCGCTGACCCCGGTGTCGACGCGGATGCCCGGACCCGCGGGCAGGACGAGGCGCGCGATGCGGCCGGGGGAGGGGGCGAAGTCGCGGTCCGGGTCCTCGGCGTTGAGCCGCGCCTCGACCGCGTGCCCGGCTTCGGCGGGCTGCGGGCCTTCCAGCTTGCCGCCGTTCGCGACGTGCAGCTGTGCCTTGACCAGGTCGGTGCCGGTGGTGATCTCGGTGATCGGGTGTTCCACCTGGAGCCGGGTGTTGACTTCGAGGAAGGCGAACAGCTTCTCGCCGGGGTGATACAGGAACTCGACCGTACAGGCGCCCCGGTAGCCGACCGCGACGGCGAGCCGCTCGGCCGACGCCTTCAGCTCCGCGGCCTGTTCCGGCGCGAGCACCGGCGACGCGGACTCCTCGATGATCTTCTGGTTGCGCCGCTGCACCGAGCAGTCGCGGACGCCGAGCGCCCACGCCGTCTCGCCGTCGGAGATCACCTGGACCTCGACGTGCCGGGCGCCGGTGACCAGGCGCTCCAGGAACACGACGCCGGAGCCGAACGCGCGCAGCGCCTCCTGGCTGGTGCGCTCGTAGGCGTCGGCGAGGTCGCCGGCGGAGGTGACCTTGCGGATGCCGCGCCCGCCACCGCCCGCGGTCGCCTTGAGCATCAGCGGGTAGCCGATCTTCGCGCCGGCTTCGAGCGCCTCGTCGAGGCTCGCCACCTCACCGCGGCTCCACGGCGCCACCGGGACGCCGACCTCCTCGGCGATCAGCTTCGCGCCGATCTTGTCCCCGAGCTTGCGCATCGCCTCGGCGCTCGGCCCGACGAAGGTGACCCCGAGTTTTTCGCACAGTTCGGCGAAAACCGGGTCCTCGGCGACGAAGCCCCAGCCGACCCAGGCCGCGTCGGCGCCGGTCTCGACCAGCGCGCGCTCCAGGACCTGGTAGTCGAGGTACGGCCGCGCCGAGGCGGGGCCGAGCGAGTAGGCGAGATCCGCTTCGCGCACGAACGTCGCCGTCCGGTCCGCGTCGGTGTACAAAGCCACGGTCTCGATCCGCGTCCCGGTCTCCGCGGAGAGATCCCGGACTGCGTGGATGAGCCGCATCGCGGCCTCCCCGCGGTTCACGATGGCGACACGACTGAACACCGACAGAGCCTCCCAAGTACGCACAGAAGGCGACGCCTCCGGGTTCCGGAGCGTCGCCTGCACCTTCCTACACAGTGCTCTCTTACCGGCGGGTACACCAATGTCAGCTATGACGCATGCCGTGGCCCCGCTTTTGGAGGAACCATCCAAAAAGCGGCCCAGGCCACACCGGCTGGAGGCCCGTTCGCTCCAGATCTGCCACAAAGCCGGGTGGCGGCCGCCCAGTGGTAACGAGGGGTTCACGCGGCGGCTCCCCCGCGAAGACAGGGGGCGGCACGCCGGGAAATAGGGGGCCTGCGCCCGGGGTCGCCGCCAACCCGGGCGCAGGCCGCTTTCCCCCGGGCGCCGTCACCGGGGAGTTTCACCGCGACCGGCGGGGTCGCGCCGGGAGAACGTAACAAGGCAGCACCCGAAAGTAACTGTGGGAATCCACAGAAGAACACGGTGTCACCAAAGTCAGAACTGTCGACTGGCTTAGGTATACTGTATGCACTACGTGGCGCTGCGGCGGTCGCCGTGGACGAGGGCGGAGAGGAGCACAGTGCTGGTGGAGCGCGCGGCGGAACTGGCCGCCATGACGTCGGTACTGCGATCGGCGCGTCGCGGCGCCGGTGGCCTCGTCGTGGTCTCCGGCCCGCTGGGCATCGGGAAAACCGTGCTGTTGAACGCTTTCGCGGAGCAGGCGAGCGCGGACGGGGCACGGGTCCTGCGGGCTGCCGCGGCCCCGCTCGAGCGCGACTTCGCGTTCGGCGTCGTCCGGCAGCTGTTCCACGCCCCGGTCCGCACGGCCGAACCCGCCCGCCGCGCGGCCTGGCTCGGCGCGGCGGCGGCCGCCGCGCGTCCGCTGCTCGACGACGACCCTGCCCGCGTGCGCCGGTACCGTGCGGAACACCCGCTGTTCGAAGGACTGCGGGCGCTGGTGGCGAACATGGCCGCGCGGACCCCGCTGCTGCTCCTCGTCGACGATCTCCAGTGGACGGACCTGCCCTCGTTGCGCTGCCTCGGTTTTCTGGCCGACCGGCTCGCCACCCTGCCGGTGGTGATCGCCGTCGCGGCACACCAGGGCGACCACCACGCCGGGCCGGGGCACCTCGCCGGGCTGACGTCGTCGGCACGCGAGGTGCTGTCACCGCGCCCGCTGAGCGCGCGGGGGAGCGCGCGGCTGGTCAGGGCGGTGTTCGCCGAGGCGGACGACGAGTTCCTCCTGGCCTGCCACGAACGCGCGGCGGGGAACCCGATGGTGCTCACCGCGATCTTGCGTGCGCTCGAAGCGGGCGGGACACCGCCACGCGGCGCGTCGGCCGACGTCGTGCGATCGGCGTTGCCGGGCAGGCTCCGCGAACGGCTCCTGTCCTTCCTGCGCCAGCTGCCGCCCGCGGCGCTGAAGCTGGCCACCGCTGTCGCCGTCGTCGGCGACCCGGTCGAGCGAGACGTGCTCGCCGGACTGGCCGGGCTCGACGCGACCGAGGCCGGGAACGCCGAACGCGCGCTGCGGCTGGCCGGCGTGTTCACTGCGTCGCCCGCCGGGCCCCGGTTCGCGCATCCCGCGGTCCGCGCGGCCGTCGACGAACTGCTGCCGATGGCGGACCGCGAGGAACTGCACCTCGCCGCGGCGAGGTCGCTGCACCGCCACGGGTGTCCCGCCGAGCGGATCGCCGGTCTGCTGCTCGGGGTCGACCGTCCACAAGGGACATGGGCGGTCGAGGCGGTGCGGGCCGCGGCGGTGGCGGCGGCCCGCGACGGCCGTCCGGCGCGGGCGGTGGAATTCCTGCGGCACGCGCTGAGGTACCACGCGCAGGACGGCCCCGGACGCGCGGAACTGCTGGTCGACCTCGCCACCGTGGAAGGCCGGTACGACGCCGGCGCGGCGGTCCGCCATCTCGCGCAGGCCGTCCCGATGCTGCCCACCGCGGCCGGACGTGCCGCGGCCGTGCTCCCGTTCGCGCCGCTGGCACCCGCGACCGCGCCCGAACCCGTCGCCGCACTGGTGCGTCAGGCCGCCGAAGACCTCGGGGCTCCCGCCCGGCTTTCCGGTGCCGAACGCGATCTCGCGCTGCGCCTCGGGGCGCGCCTGCGGCCTCACGGCCATGGCGGCCGGTTCGCCGCGCTCGCCGGGGAACCGGCCACCTCGACGTGTGCCGAACGGGAACTGTCCGCGGTCCTGCTCCACGAGGCGGCCCAGCGGATGACGCTGCCCGCCGCGCGGGTGGCGGAACTGGCGAACCGGCTGCTGGCGGCCGAACCGCCGGACGCCGATCACCCGCACCCCGCGCTGCCGCTGCTGGTTTCGGTGCTGATCACGGCGGACGCGACCGCCGGGCTCGCGCTGTGGCTGGAGGCCGCGCTCAAGCGCGCCCACGCGCGGAACGCGCCGGTCGTGTATCGCGGGCTGTGCGCGCAGAGCGCGCTGGTGCACCTGCACACCGGCGATTTCGGCCCGGCCCGCGCGGCGGCGGTCGAGGCGTGGGAGCTTTCGGGCGACGAGCCGGCCGAACCGATCACCGCGACGCTGGCGCTGACCGCCGTCCGCACCGGGGATCTCCGGCTGGCCACCGACCGGCTCGACCCGGCGTACGAACGGAACCGGGCCCGGTGCACCCGGCCGTTCTGGCGGCTGTTCGACGGGATGCTCGCGGCCGAACGCGGGGAGTTCGCGCGTGCGGCCGAACGCGTGCTCGACTGCGGCCGGGCGCTCGACCGGGAATGCTGGTACGGCAACGGGATTCTCCCCTGGCGGGCGATGACCGCCGAACTGTGCCTGCGCGCGGGCGATCTCGGGCAGGCCAAGGCGATCGCGGCGGAGGACCACCGGTCCGTGCTCACCTGGGGCGCGCCTGGTCCGCTCGGTCGCGCACTGCGGGTCCGGGCGGACGTCCTCGGCGGTCACCGCGCGGTCGCGTTGCTGCGGGAGGCCGTCGAAGTCCTCGGCCGGTCGGAGAACAAGGTCGAACTCGCCATCGCGAAGGTGCGGCTCGGCCGGGCGCTCACCGCACACGGAAGTCCTCGGCAGGCGGCCGGACTGCTGAGGGAAGGCCGGGAACTGGCCGAATCCTGCGGGGCCGCCCACCTCGTCGAATCCCAGGGCGGTCAGGCGAGCACAGCCGCCTCGGCGGAGTGGGAGCTGACGGCCGCCGAAGCCAGAGTCGCGCGCTACGCCGTCGGCGGCGCGACGAACCAGGACATCGCGAACGCGCTCCGGGTGAGCACGCGCGCCGTCGAAAAGCAGCTGACCAAGGTGTACCGCAAGCTCGGTGTCGCGGGCCGGGCCGGGCTACCCGCCGCGCTCGCCGTGTCCGGCCAGGACGACTGACCCGCCGTCACCGCTCGCCCGCCGAATGCCGTCGAGGGCGTAGCGCGGCACGGGCCGCCAGTCGGGGCCGGGGTGACGAGTTCGCCGGAGTGGTCGTGCTCGCCCGCGAGAAGATCGAGGACGGCCGTGCAGCCGTGCTGCTTCCGCGACGGGCCTTCGAGATCCGGCCCGACGGCAGGCCCGCCGGATTGCCGAACGGCAGGACCGGACGTCTCGTGCTCACGACCGATTCACCGTGGTGGTACCTGCGGCTGATGGGCGACACGGCCGTGAAGCAGCTGCGGGCGGCGACGTTGCGGTACTGCGGGATCCGTCCTGTGTGGACGACCCGGTTCGGGCCGGTGAAAGGGTCGAGTGACGCGGGACGGGAGCGGTGGCTGGACAGAACGGCCGAACTCGCCCGGCGTGACGCCGCCAAAAGGCGCGTGCGGCAGGCGGGCCGGGTCCGCCGGTAGCGGTTCCGCGGAGATTTCCGTCCGGCGTGTACGTTTGAATTTTCAACGTGAGCCGGGATCGTGAATGGTGCATTGGGGGTTTCGCATTAAGGCTCTGGTGTGGTGGGGGTTGCGGATGTGCCGAGGGACGCTTTCGGTGCGCTGGCCCGGGGTGCGACAAGGGCGTCCCTTGGTGCGTTGAATGCGACAGGGGCGTCCCTGGGTGCGGTGGATGCGCCCAGGGGGTCCCTCGGACTTTTCCGCCCACGCCGAGAGCGTCGCCGATGTCGCGAACGGGCCGTTGACGACGATGAACGTCCCGGACGGAGCGTTCGCGACATCCAGATCGCGGCGCGAACTCCCAGCCGCCACGACAACCCCGCGAACAACACACATCCCACCGGACCCGCACCCCGGACCCTCGCCGAATGCCGTGAAAGCATCTCCAGTTACCACGGCCGCGGTGACGCCCGGGGGTTTCGTTCATAGTGTTCCCGAAACCCGGGTGCCCCAAGGAAATGAAAGACATTCAGGGGTTCCCGTTGACCGGTAGCCGGACAGCGTTCCCGCGCGGCCGGGGTGACTTTTCCGGTGCGGCCACAGGGGAGCGGAGCCGGATGTTTCACGCTTCGTTACCAGAGTTCGGTGGGATCGACCTGGGCATCGTCCTTCTTGCGGTGGCAGTTAACGCGCGAATGGGGGACGGTGATTCCGCTGAGTAGTCATCGCGCGGCAATTGGCAACCGCTCGGGGGCGCCGTATAGTGCGAATGGTGGCAGGAAGTAACGATTTACCGGATGGACGGGTAGCCCCGTGCCCGGCAGGGAAGCAGGCCAGATCCCGCTCGCCCCGGTGGTCGACCGGGCTTTCGCGGGCACCGCGCGGATCGTGGTCGCGCGCGGGGTGGCGGGTATCGGCAAGACAAGGTTGCTCGACGCGACGGCTTCGGCGTTGCGGGCGCGTTCGCGGGTGCTGACCGTCCACTGTGGTGAACTCGGCGACGTCTCGGATTTCGGTGTGGCCCGCGCGTTGTTCCAGCCGATCCGGGCGCTGGCCGGGAACGATCGCTCCCGGGACGACGTGGCGCGGCGCGCGCTGGCCGGCCTCTACTCGCCGAAGGGGTTCGCGGGATCCGCGACGCTGGCCGAGGCATACCCTGCTTTGCAGGGGCTGTACTGGCTCGCGGCGAGCCTGCTGGCCGAGCGGCCGCTGACGCTCGTCATCGATGACGCCGAACTGTGCGACGAGCCGTCGATGTGGTGGCTGGACTTCCTGCTGCGCCGCGCGGACCGGCTGCCGCTGCTGGTGCTGCTCGCCCGGCGGACCGGCCGTGCCGGACCGGGGGCCGAGGGCATGGGCGGGCTCGCGGCGGACCCGCGCTGCGCGGTACTCGACCTGGCGCCGCTGACCCCGCCGCAGGTGCACGAGATTCTGCGCGAAGCCTTGCCCGCCAACCCTGACAGCGTTTTCACCGCCGCCTGCGCCAAGGCGTCCGGCGGGAATCCCCGCGCCCTGTGGCGGCTGATCGGCAGGCTGCGTGAGGAGGGCGTGACACCCGACGCGGCGGGAGTGTCCAGGGTGGGGGAGCTGAGCGGCGAGGTCGTCGGGCCGATGATCGTCGCCAGGCTCGACGGGCAGCCCGAACACGTCCTCGAGGTCGCCCGCGCGGCGGCGATCCTCGGCGGCCGCAATCTCGACCTGGTCCCCGTGCTGAGCGGGGTGCCGCCGCGCGTGGTGGACAGCGCGATCTGGGTGCTGCGGGAACTCGAACTCGTCTCCGGCGCGACAGCCGATCTCGGGAACGACGTCCTGCGCTCCGCCGTACTCGGCCGCCTGACACCGGAAGAGCGCATCCGGCGCCGCGCCAGGGCCGCGCGCTTGCTGAACGAGGCGGGCCGTCCCCACGACGACGTCGCCGAACAGCTGGTGCACGTCCCCGGGCGCATCGAACGGTGGATGTCCGGTGTGCTGCGTGGCGCCGCCGGGCTGGAACTGGATCGCGGGCGCCCCGAGACGGCGCTGCGCTACCTGCGGCACGCGCTCGCCGGCGACGACGGGACGTCCCGGTTGCCGCTGCTGCTGGATTCCGTCGGCCCGCTGAGCCGGCTCGATCCGGCGGAGGCACTGCGGGTGGCGCGGTCGGCGCTGGCCGAGGTCCGGGACCCCCTGAGCCGCGCGCGGATCGGGATCACGGCGGGGCGGCTCGGCGTGCACGCGGGGCGGGCCGCCGAAACGGTGCCCCTGCTCGCCGGAACGCTCGAACAGCTGCGGGCGAGCTTGCCGTCCGAGCCGGACGAGGCACAGCGGGAACTGCTGACGTCGGCCGAAGCCACGCTGCTGCTGGCGAGCGTCATGGATGAATCCACAGTGGACTCCGCGGCGCGGCGGGCACGGGCGTTGGCACGCCCGGCCGGGAACACCGACGCCGAGCGGTCCCTGCTGGCCGGGCTGGCGGTGGTCGCGCTCCAGCAGGGCGAGCCCGCGGCGGAAGCGGCCGCCTTGGCTCGCGAGGCGCTCAAGGGCGGCGATTCCGGCGCGGTCGGCTTCACCGAGCTGTGCGCCGGGGGAGTGCTCCTGGCCGCCGACGACGTCGACGGCGCGCAGGAGGCGCTGACCCGGCTCGTGGACAACAGCAGGCGCGTCGATCCGTGGATGTACCTGCAGGGACTCACCGCACGGGCACTGTTGCGCCACCGCACCGGGGACCTCGCGCGGGCCGCGGTGGACGCGGACACCGCGCAGCGGTTCCGGCGGGACGCTCCCCGTCTTCGTTCCTTTGTGGACCTCGTGCACGCACAGCTGCTGCTCGAACGCGGTGAGATCGACGAAGCCGAAGCTGCACTCGGCCGGTTCGACGGGAAGCCGGCGAGCGGTTTTCTCTTCGTCTCGGCGGTTTTCCTCGATGTCCGGGGCAGGATCCGGCTGGCGCGCGGCGATCTGCGGAGCGCGCTCGCCTGCTTCGAAGCGGGCCTGAACCTCGCCGGCCGATCCACCGGCACCTTGACCGAACCGCTGCGATGGCGCCCGGCCATGGTCGAGGTGCTGACCGCGCTGGGCGACCACGAGCGCGCCAGGGAACTGGCGGAGCAGGAGCTGGCCTCGGCCGGCCGGTGGCGGACGCCGCGAGCACGCGGGATCGCTCTGCGCGCGGCCGGGATCGCGGCGGGTGGTGCCCGTGGCAGGGAGCTGCTCGCGGAGTCGGCCGGCATCCTGGCCGCGTCCCCGGCACGGCTGGAGCTCGCGCGCACCGAATTCGCGCTCGCCCGGTCGCTGCTGACGGCGGACGACAAGGAAGGCGCGCGGAAGTACGCGCGCCGGGCGCTCAATCTCAGTACGTCGTGCGGTGCCACCGCGCTCGCCGGCGAAGCGAAGTCCCTGTTGAAATCCGCGGGCGGTCGCGCGCGTTCGATTCCCAGTACCGTGTTGTCCGGAATACGCACGGAAATTCTCACCGAGACCGAATGCCGGGTGGCCGAGCTCGCCGTCCGCGGCCGGCGGAACAGTGAAATCGCGGAAACGCTCTTCGTGTCACCGCGCACGGTCGAGTTCCACCTGCGGAACATCTACCGGAAACTCGATGTCGCGGACCGGAAGGATCTCGCCGCCCGGTTGCACCCGGTGAGCAGTGTGGAGAACTCGGCGCACTGAGTTCGTCCCTTCGTGCGACCGGCCGCCGTGGGCACGAGGCGGCCGGAAAACCTTGCTGTGCGGAGTCTTGACCGATGCACGTTCCCGCCCGGCAGACCGTGCGGGGACGAGGTGCGTGGCCGCTCCGTCCACAGTGGCCGGACCGAACCCCGTCGCGCGGGCGGGCACGGGGGTTAAGCGGCCGGTTGCCGGGAACCGTTGACCCGAACGGGCCAAAAACCCTAGGTTCGTCTCATCGAATCCGGGTGACCGCGAGGGCCTTCCGGAGCGGGTTTACGAAGCCGCATTCACATTTTCCCGCACCTTTTCCCGAGTGCGAGATCCATCGCGAAAGAGTATTCCTATGGCCGCAGTAGCGGGCTATCAGGAGATAGCCGACGAGAACGGGCGAGTATACCGAGTGGGGGAAAGTCCCCACGACATCATGGGCAGGTCGCGGGCGTGGATGGTCTGGCTGCCCTGGATCGCCATGATGGCGGTGAGTGTCTTCGAGTACGGCTTCGGCGCGGTCGAGGAGACGCTCGAGGCGAAGTACCACTGGTCGACCGCCGAAGCGTTCTGGGTGGCGGGCATCTGGGCGGCGTTGCAGGCGGCCGTGGCCTTCCCCGCCGGGCGGCTGCGGGAGAAGAACATCGTCTCGGCGCGCGCCGCGATGCTGGCCGGCGCGGTGTGCTGCGGGATCGGGCTGTTCTCGATCGCGCACAGCGGGAACCTGGTGCTCGCCTTCCTCGGCTACTCCGTGGTGGGTGGCGCCGGCGTCGGGCTGGTGTACGCCACCTGCATCAACATGGTCGGCAAGTGGTATCCGGAGAAACGGGGTGCCCGCACCGGGTTCGTGAACGGCGGGTTCGCCTACGGCACGCTGCCTTTCCTCGCGATCTTCGCCGCGTTCCTCACCAAGGACAACTACACACCGATCCTCGATCTGATCGCTGTTTACATCGTTGTCGTGGTCGGCGTGTGCGGCTTCCTGTTCAAGGACCCGCCGAAGAGCTGGTGGCCCGCCGAGGTCGACCCCGTCGCCTGGAGCAGGAACAGGGCGAAGGGCACCGGCCTGGCGAAGAACCCGCCCGCGATGCGGCAGTACACGCCGCTGGAGGCGATCAAGACCGGGATGCTCCCCCTGATGTGGGTGTGCATGGTGTGCATCGGCGTCGTTTCGCTGTTCGGCATCAACTTCATGGTCGATTTCGCCAAGAAGAGCGACTTCGGGGCGTTGGTCGCCGCTTCCGCCGCGGGCGTGCTGGTGGTCGTGAACGGCACCGGGCGCGCGGCGGTCGGCTGGGCCTCCGACCGGATCGGCCGCAAGCAGACCCTGATCCTCGTGCTGCTGATCGCGGCCGTCGCGCAGTTCGGCCTGCTGTGGGCCGGGAACACGCACAACGGCGCGCTGTTCATGGTGTTCGCGTTCCTCGTCGGCTTCGGCGGCGGCGCCTTCTACCCGCTGTTCGCCGCGTTGGTGCCGGACTACTTCGGGGAGAACAACAACGCCTCCAACTACGGCCTGCTCTACAGCGCGAAGCTGGTCGGTGGCATCGGCGGCGGCGGGATCGCGGCCTGGGTGGTCAGCGGGGTCGGCTACACCGGCGCGTGGATCCTCGCCGGGTGCATGTGCCTGTTCTCCGCGCTGCTGGCGTGTTTCCTGCGGCAGCCGGGCCGTTCCCCAGGGCCCGAGCTGTCGTCGCCGCCCGCGGAATCCGCCGACTCCGTACTGCGGCACGAAGTGACGACGAGTGGCTAGTCACTCAGGATCCGGCGGTATTCGGTCCGGGTCCTGAGCGGAACCGGCGCCGGTGTGCATTCCCTTTTCGGCGCCGGTTTTCCCGTATTCTTCCGTTCCGCTCTCGAGGAGCCTGGAAGGGCTCGGCTCGCACAAAAGAAAGGGGAGGCGTTCATGACCTCGTCCGTGCGGGAGCACTCTTCCGCGGAGCCGGCAGGCCGTCCCGCGTTGAGCCCGCTCGCCGCCGATGTGCTGGCGGGCATCGCCGCGGGGCACTCGACCGGCGGTCTCGCCGCTCGGCTCGTGCTCAGCGTCCGGGGTGTGGAATACCATTGTTCCCGGCTGATGCGGATGCTGAAAGCCGCCAATCGGGCGGAAATGATCGCGCGGGCCTACACGGCCGGAATCCTTTCCGCCGACGAGTGGCCGCCCCGGGTCGGTGAGGAATTCATTCATTGATCATCGCGGTTCGATCGGCTACGTTACCCGGCATGAAACGTACTTGTCTCGGAATTCTCTCCGCAATCGCCGTAGCTGTCGTCGTCCCCGCTCCGGCCGCCCACGCCGTGCCGCGTGCGGACGGCTGGGAGACCATCGGCGACGGGATGACCTCGGGGGCCAGCGGTGTCGCGGTCCTGAGTCGAGGCCAGGGAAGCATCGACGCACTTGTGGTGCGGGACAACAAGAAGTCCGGGGAGAACCGGGCGGCACGCGTCCGGATCGCCGGCGGCAAGGTGACCGGGGTGGACGCGATCACCTGGTCCGGAGAGGTCCCGGTGGACCTGGAAGCGGTGGAGGCGGTGCCCGGCCGCGCGGGGGAGTACGTCGCGCTCGCCAGCAAGGGCAAGGGTTTCCACATCGAGCTGCAGGGGCTGACCGCGCGGGTGCTCAAGACGTTCCCGTTGCCGAAGGGGAAATCGGGCGACAACTACGAGGGGTTCGCGCTGAAGTCCGTGTCGGGCAAGCTGTTCGCGGTGTGGGCCGACCGGGGCCAGGACAGCAGGCCGGCGACGCTCTACTCGGCCGCGTTCGACCTCGCCACGCTGTCCTTCGGGAAGCCGGCGTCGGTGGAGTTCCGGGTTCCCTACCCCACGGCCAACGTGCGGCACGCCTCCGACGTCGAGATCACCGAGGACAACCGGGTTCTCGTCTCCTCGGCCTCGGACCCCGGGGACGACGGCCCGTTCGACTCGGCGGTGTACGCGGCGGGGACGCTCGGCGCGGACGGCGTGATCACGCTCGCCGGGACCCCGGCGAGGATCGGCGACTTCCCCGGCCACAAGATCGAGGCGCTGACCTGCCTTTCCGCGTCGTGTGATCAGGTGCTGTACGGCACCGACGACGAAGCGCGCGGCGGTTGGGTCCGCGTCGTCTGACCTCATCTGTTGACGATCTCTTTACCTCCCGTTACGCTCTGCGTTAGTTAGGAAGTCTGCTTTACAAACTAGGTCACGCTCTTCACCCGATGCCGGCCGCACGACGCCGCCCAGCGCCGGTCTTCGTCGATCCAGGCATGTCGAGGAGTGCGTATGCAACGGAAGAAAGCCGTCCTGGGCGTCGTCGCGCTGGCGGCGGCCACCCTGCTCGTCCAGCCCCTGATCGCGTCCGGCACCGAGACGCGGGCGGAATCCCTGCTGTCCGCCAACAAGCCCACCACGACCTCGTCGATCGAGAACGCCACGTTCGCCGGGAACCTCGCGGTCGACGGGGACACCACCACCCGGTGGGCCAGTGTGGAGGGTGCCGATCCACAGTGGATCGCCGTCGACCTCGGCGGTCCGGCGGCGATCACCAGGGTCAAGCTGAACTGGGAGGCCGCCTACGCCAAGGACTACCGGATCCAAGCGTCCGATGACGGCCGGACCTGGCGTGAAGTCAAGGCGATCACCGGGGGAGACGGTGGCACGGACGAGATCACCGGCCTGAACGCGTCGGCGCGGCACGTCCGGATCGAGGGTACCGTCCGTGCCACCACCTACGGGTATTCGCTGTGGGAGCTGGAGGTCTACGGTTCACGCACCGGTGGCGGCGACGTCCTGCCGCCGACCGCGCCGACCGGGCTCAGGGCGGCATCGTCCACTTCGGACAGTGTGACGCTGGCCTGGGAACCCGCCAAGGACGACGTCGGTGTCACCGAATACGAGGTGCTGCGCAACGGGAACGTCGTCGGCAAGTCCGCGACCACCGGCTACACCGACACCTCACTGGCTTCGGGCACCGAGTTCACCTACACGGTGCGGGCGCGCGACGCGGCGGGCAACCTGTCCGCGCCGAGTGCTCCGGCCAAGGCGGCCACGCAGCCGGGTGGCGGTATCGGGGGCATCACGCTGGTGGTCGCCGGGGACATCGCCAAGGCCCAGTTCCCGTCCGAGCACCAGAAAACCGCGCAGCTGGTGGCGGGCGTCAACCCGCAGTACGTGCTGACGGTCGGCGACAACCAGTACGACAGCGGGACGATCAGCGAGTTCCGGTCCTACTACGACAAGACGTGGGGCAAGTTCAAGAACATCACCAAACCCACGCCGGGCAACCACGAGTGGTATGACAAGCTCAACGGGTACAAGCAGTACTTCGGCCCGATCGCCACTCCACAGGGGCAGCCGTACTACAGCTTCGACGTCGGCGACTTCCACTTCGTGGCGCTCGACTCGGATCCGGTGACCGACGGGATTTCCGGGGACCAGGTGGCGTGGCTGCGTCAGGACCTCGCGAAGAACACCAAGGCGTGCGTCGGCGGTTACTGGCATCATCCGCGCTTCAACTCCGGGCAGTACGGCGACATCAAGAGTGTCGCGCCGCTCTGGGACGAGATGGTCAAGGCCAAGGCGGACGTGGTCTTCGGCGGGCACGACCATCACTACGAGCGCATCAAGCCGCTGAACTCGGCGGGCCACGTCGACGAGGCCAACGGCGTCCGCTCCGCCGTCGTCGGCATCGGCGGGGACAGTCTCTACAGCCAGATCAAACCGCGTGAAGGCGTCGAGAAGTCGTTCTCGAAGCACGGCGTGATGAAGCTGGTGCTCACCGGAAAGTCGTACTCCTGGGAGATCATCGGCACCGACGGGAAACTGCTCGACAAGGCGGGCCCGTTCACCTGCCGGTGATCGCCGTCGCCCGGTGCCACCCCGCTGGGGGGTGGGCCCCGGCCCCGTGCCGCGGCCCTCCCGCGCGGAG